>CAMJAJ010000041.1 GCA_946403565.1 uncultured Treponema sp.
TTGGAACCGATGCCAGAAGATTATAGAATTCCTTCTTTTTCATACGTATATATTATCACACAATGGTCAAAATTAAAAGAGGAAAAGTTTGCAAAGATGGGGGGCCTCTGGGCGGGGCCCGCTGCTGCCGTCCCGCCTTTGGATACAGGTTCTTCCTCTTGACAGCTGAAAGGTGTTATAGTAAGCTCAGAATTGGAAGTGGTTTCATGTTCCGCAGCAGGCATCTGCAAATATTTCACGCCGTTAGACGGCAAAGGATCATTTTATATGTCCAAAAAGATTTATGTTGGAAACCTTAATTATTCGACCACGGAGGACACGCTCCAGGGCCAGTTCGCCAGCTATGGCGATGTTCTTTCAGTGGCAATAATAAAGGACCGCTACACGCAGCAGTCCAAGGGTTTCGGTTTTGTTGAGATGGCAGATGACGCTGCTGCTGAAAGGGCTATCGGCGAGCTGAACGGCAGGGAAATCGACGGCCGCAAGGTCCGCGTGAACGAAGCTGAGGACAAGCCCCGGCCTCCCCGCAGGCCGAGAGGTGACGGAGGGGACCACCGTGGTGGATTTGGACGCGACGGAGGATATGGCAGGAATTCTGGCTACGGCCGCGACGACGGCCAGTTCTAGGTCAGGTCCAGCAGGACGATAGAGCTGCCGGGGGGAGCCTTTTTGCTCCTTCCGGCCTTTTTTTTCCCGAGCAAGTTGCAGAACGCTGCCGGCCTCCGCATATATACATGCAGCATGAGGATGAGTTTGATTTTCAAGACGGCGCGGACGGCGGCCCGGCTCAGGTTCATGGCCGGCCAGCTGCTGTCCCGTGCCTTCGCGCTCTGTCTGGGCGGGAAGGTCTGCCTGTGCTGCGGACGACCGTCCGCCTTTCTGCCCGTCTGCGGGGACTGTGTCCGGACCCGCATCATGGCCTTCCGACCGCCGTCGCAGTCCCGCTGCGGGGTCTGCGGCAGGCCCCTCCTGGGGGAGGCCGGGGTCTGCATGACCTGTCGGAGGGAGCCCGTGTTTTTACCGGTGGACGGGGTCTTTCCCCTGCACGGCTACCGGCTCTGGTACAAGAACCTCCTGTTCGCCTGGAAGATGGAGGGGGAGCGAAGCCTTTCCCCCGTTTTTGCGGCCGCGGTCCACAGGGCCCTGGGCCTGCTGTATGGGGGAGGGGAGGTCCCCTGCCTGGTGCCCGTCCCGCCGCGTCCCGGAAAGATACGGGCGACCGGCTGGGACCAGGTGGACGAGCTGTGCCGCCTGCTTTCTGTCCTGTTCGGCTACCGGGTGGAGCGGCTTTTGGTCCGCCTGTCCGGGGAGCAGCAGAAGAAGAAGTCCCGCTGGGAGCGGCACGGCATGAGGTGCGTGTACGGCCCTTCAAGGCGATTTACACAATTGAAAAGGCGTGATATAATACCGCAGGAGGTCGTGCTGATCGACGACCTCATCACGAGCGGTGCGACTGTCTGTGAATGTGCCGATATATTGAAGAGGGGCTTTGTCGAAAAAGTGAAGGTTCTTTCGCTTTTTATAGTAGACTAATAAGCCTTTGTGGTGTAAAATTAGAGAAGGATACCGTTTCCTTGGAGATGCCGCCGCTGGCGGTGTTCCGGGGATGCCTTGATTTTTGAGGAGAAGAAGAAGATGGCCGAAGAAAATAAGATGCTCCAGCTCGTGACCTTCCGCCTTGGAGAGGAGCTTTACGGCGTGGACATTATGGATGTCAAGGAAATCGTCCGTGTTCAGAACGTAAGGCCGATTCCGAACGCGCCTTACTACGTGGAGGGAATCATAAACCTCCGCGCCGAGATAATACCGATTATAAACCTCCACAAGCGTTTCCATATCCAGAAGCAGTATAAGGAGGTGGAGGTTGATGATGACTTTGGAGAGGATGACGGCGGGTTCATCATCCTGAACATCGAGGACAACAAGATCGGCATCATCATCGACCATGTGGCCCGCGTCATCCCCGTGGACAGGACCGACATCAAGCCGCCGCCACAGATGTTCAGCGGAATCGGAACCGAGTATATCGAAGGCGTCGTGCGGCAGCAGGACGACTCGTACCTGATTATCCTCGACATACGGAAGATATTCAGCGCAGGCGAGCTGCAGAAGATTATCGACCCCCAGATGGCGAGCGCGTAAGCCCTCGTCCTCCTGGAGAAACTTTGGACAATGATTAAAACCTATAGCTCAACTATCAGGCGCAAGGAGATGGAGGCCGTGCTCGTCTGCATGGTCGACGAACGTCTGGGGCCGGGGGAGGCATGTACCCGTCTGGTGCAGTACGTCAAGGAGTGCACCTCCTGCGACGGTGCTGTCGCGCTGCGGAGTCCCTCGCTGGCCTTGGAATATGCGCTTGCCGCCCTGTCCTCCGTTGACGGCGCCCCGATCGAGAAGGGCGCTTCCGTCATGATAAGCGCGCTCGCCCCCTGCTGGCAGGTCCTGACCCTCGAGAAGCTGGGCTACCGGCCCCTGGTGCTGGACGTGTGCGAGGAGAACGGCCTGGTCACCCCGGAGGTTTGCGCCGAGGGGGTACGGCAGGGCGGAAAGGTTCTCGTGCTGACGGAGTCGATGGGCGTCCTGCCCGACATGGATGCGTTCGCGGCCCTTGGCGTTCCTATCATAGAAGACATCTCCCAGTCGGCCCTGGCCCGCTACCCCTTCAAGGGGGAGGCCGCCGGGGAAGGGGAGGAGCAGCCGAAGGGCGTGGCCGCGGGTATGTGCGGCTCCTACGCGATATTCGGGATGGAGGACCGGGACATCGTGACCGCCGGAGGGGGTGCCGTTCTCATGGCCCCGACCCGCAAGGCGTGGATTCCCCTCAAGGCCCTGGCTGATGCGGCGCCTTCGACGGACCTCATGCCCGACATGAACGCCTCCCTGGCTTTCGTGGAGATGAAGGAGTACGCCCGCAACGAGGCCGTGCGGAAGGAGCTGTTTGGCCTGTATTCCCGCGCCATAATGAGCGGCCGGCACAAGACCTACGCGCGGGCGGAGGGGGACTCCAGCACGGTCTACTCCTTCCCCCTCGTGTTGAACACGGGCTTCAAGGACGTGAAGTCCTATGCCCAGAAGAAGGGAATCGAGGTCAGGCAGGCCTATGAGAATTCCGTCATAGCCCTGCGCCAGGAGGCGCTTTCGCCCTCGTGCATCTGTGCGAATTCCCTCCTCCTGCGCTGTGCCCTGTTCCCCCTCTATCCACGGCTCGGACAGAAGGATGCCGCCCGCATCGTCAAGGTCCTGCAGTCGCTTCCGTAGGATTGAATTGTGCTGCCGAGGTGTACGAGGTGTATATGAAGAAGTGCCTGATTATAGAGAACTCCTTTAAGGCCGGCGCCGTACCGCTGGGTGGCGAGATAGAGGCCTTCCTGTCGGCGCGCGGGGTGGAGTGCGACCTGTTTGAATACGACGGCTCCTCCATGCGGAACCGGAACATAAGCCCCTCCTTCGACGGCTACAGCTTCGTCATAACCCTGGGCGGCGACGGCACCGTACTCTTCGCGTGCAGGGGCTGTGCCCCCCTGGGCATTCCCGTCATCGCGGTCAACCTGGGGGAGTTCGGTTTCCTGGCGAGCGTACAGGTCTCCCGATGGAAGGAGGAGCTGGGGTCCTACCTGGACGGCAGCGCCTTCGTCAGCGAGCGGAGCCTTGTGGAGGCCGAGGTCCTGCGCGACGGCAAGACGGTCTTCAAGACCAACTGCATGAACGACATCGTCATATCGGGCAAGTCCAATTCGACGCTGATAAACCTGGAGGTGGCCTACAACCACGCGCTCCTGGGGCCGTTCAAGGTGACGGGCGTGATAGTCTCCACGCCGACCGGCTCCACGGGCTACAATGCCGGGGCCGGCGGCCCCATCGTGGACTCCACCATGGAGGCCATGCTGCTCACGACGATAAGCTCCTTCAGCCTTTCCGCCCGGCCGCTCGTGTTCGGTGCGGACGGCGAGATTGCCATAACGGTGCTTCCCTCCCGGATCGGGGTGGAGCTTACGGCGGACGGCCAGCTTTCCTTCGGCCTGGAGCAGGGGGACGTCATCATCCTGGGCCTGACCGACTACAAGGCCCGCCTCCTGTGCTCCACGCAGGAGAAGTTCTACGCGGCCCTGCAGAGCAAGCTGAACTGGGCAGGGGGGCCACGTGCTTGAGGAGCTTGACGTCCACAATTTTGCCCTCATAGACTCCGCCCATGTCGACCTTTCCAAGGGCTTCACGGTCCTTTCCGGTGAGACGGGCGCGGGAAAGTCCATCCTCATCGGCAGCCTGGCCTTCCTCCTCGGGGGGCGGGCCTCTGCCGAACAGATCCGCACGGGCTGCCGCGAGGCCCAGGTGAGCGGCTGTTTCCTTTTGGGGACGGACAGCCGGGAGGCCCTGGACTGGCTTTCCGCCCATGACATCGAGGCTGAGGACTCCCGCATCATGATACGGCGGACCATAAAGGAGGGGGGCAAGTCCTCCGCCTGGATCGGCGGCGTTCCGGTGACCCGGGCCGACCTGTCCGACTTCGCCGCCACGCTCGTGGACATGCACGGGCAGCACGAGCAGCAGTCCCTGATGAAGGTCGCCGAGCACCGGCGCTACCTGGACATCTATGCGGACATCGTGGGCGAGGTGGCTTCCTTTACCGGCCTCTACGGGGGCCTGGTGGAAAAGCGCAAGGCGCTCTCGTCCTTCAACATCGACGAGAAGGAGCGGCGCGACAGGCTGGAGATGCTGAACTTCGCCATCGGTGAGATAGACGGGGCCAGGCTTTCCGACGGCGAGGACGAGGAGCTTGAGGCCGAGGAGGGCCGCCTGTCCTCCTACGAGAAGCTCTGCGCCGACGTGGGCGAGGCCGCCCGCCAGCTGGACGGCGGCGAGGAGGGGGAGGCCGGCGTCATCCCCTGCATGCGGCGGCTCAACTCCGCCATGGAGCGGGCCCTGGGCAGCGACCCTGCCCTCTCTTCGATCGGCGAGCGACTGCAGAGCGCCTTTTACGAGCTGGAGGACATTTCCAGCGAGATACAGAAGTACGAGCGGGGCCTCGTGTACGACCCCGCAAGGCTTTCCGAGGTGCAGGAGCGGCTGGAGCTCATATACAAGCTCAAGAAGAAGTATGTCTCGCAGAACGCAACGGTCGCCGACCTGCTTGCCTGGGCCGACCGGGCCAGGGAGGAGGCTGCCCGCCTGGGTGGCCTTACCGAGGACAAGTCCGTCCTGGAGGCCGAGGTCGCCGAGCTTGAGAAGAAGGTCTACCTTGCCGCGAAGGCGATAAGCGCGAAGCGCTCCGAGGCCGCGGGCAGGATGTCCGTCGCCATAATGGAGGTGCTGGCGAAGCTGGGCATGGGGAACGCCGTGTTCAAGGTCTCCATGAAGGTCAAGCCGGGCGATGCCATCGAACAGCGCTGCGGCCCCTACGGGATGGACGACATAGAGTTCCTGATAAGTGCGAACCCCGGTTCCCCCCTGCTTCCGCTGGAGCGGGTCGCCTCCGGAGGCGAGCTGAGCCGGGTCATGCTCGCGATGAAGACGATACTTTCCGCCGCCGACACGGCCGGTACGCTCGTGTTTGACGAGATCGACACCGGAATCGGAGGGGAGGTCGCCGTCTCGATCGGTGAGCACCTCAAAAAATTGTCCGGAAATAAGCAGGTTTTGTGCATAACACACCTTGCAAGTATTGCGGTTTTTGCCGATAATCAAATAAAGATAGCGAAGGATGTTGCTGGAAACAGCACTTCGACGGACGTGTTCCCGATAGGTGGGCAGGAGCGCGTCAGGGAAATAGCACGGATGCTCTCGGGCGACAGCGATTCCCAGCAGTCGCTTGAGCATGCTGATGCCATGTTGCATAAATACGGAGGTATGTGATGGCAACAAGTAGTGAGAAGAGGAACGAGTTCAGTGACCGTTGCAAGCCCATCAAGGAAAAGATAAAGGCCGTCCTGGACAAGGAGAAGGCCCAGAACGCCGAGCTTAAGACCAACAAGGACGGGGCGGAGATAAAGAAGCTCGCCCTGGCGGACATGATGCTTTCGCTTTCTTCCCTGTACATGGCGCAGAACACCCTTTCCGTCAACATACTCAACTTCAAGAACAACGACGCGCTCAACGACGCGCGCAAGATAATCTACAAGGCCCTCATCTACATGGAGGACGTGGTCTCCAACTACGTGGACTGCCCCTATGCGGACCTGGAGCCCAAGCTGGCCACGATCGCCAGCGTGCCCATCAGCCAGCGCTACTACCTGGTGCGCAAGTTCGGCCTGACGATAAAGCTCCTGGCCGACGCCTTCGGCGACAACTCCAAGTGGAAGTGGACCTTCGTGGAAATCCGCGGCCGCTTCGTCGTGGTCGCCAAGAACCTGCTGGACATGAAGCAGGCCGCCAAGGACAACTTTGACCCGAGCTCCGAGAACTACGAGACGTCGGTCCTGTACATCCGCCTTATCCGGAAGCTGCTTGACGACAGCGCGATGGACTACCGCGACAAGTACGAGCTGGGCAGCCGCCGGGCCGACGACATGAAGCAGGCCGTGAACCTGCTCATCGCCGCCCGCCGGGTCGCGATGGCCCTGTCCGACAACGAGGCCTCCGAGGAAATCAAGAAGAAGGCCGTCGTCTGGAAGAACAAGCTCGACGCTGACATGAAGTCCGGCGCGAGCAAATGAACCGGAGCCTCGCCCTCAAGATCTTCGAGGGCTTCTCCATCGTCCGCTGGAACGACCTCGTGCGCCCTTTCGACATCGTGGAGATGGACAAGGACGCGGAGAAGATGTTCAGCGCCTACATCATCGGCAAGTACGAGGAGGACCGGGGCGTGAAGGTGGACTGGGAGTGGATGGTCTACGCCTCCCTCTTTGACCTCCTGCGCAAGATCGCCCTCTGCGACATAAAGAGCCCCGTCCAGCGGCTTATCAAGACGGAATACCCCGATGAATTCATCAAGCTCAACGAGTGGGTCCTGGAGCAGTACAAGAAGCTCATGGACGACCGCGAGCTCTTCAAGCGCTTCACCGTCTACATAGGGAACATGAGCGGCAGCATCCCCTTCGCCGAGGGGCAGGAGGAGACCGCCCGCATCTTCCGCGCCGCCCACAAGTATTCCACCCTCCGTGAGCTGGAGATGATAAGCCCCGTCAACGAGGCCGCCCGCCTGGAGAGCATACGCACCCAGATAAACGCCGACCTGCAGCAGTACCTGGACCTGCGCGGCCTGCAGATGCTCATAACCCGGCAGAAGCCCTTCGAGTTCCTGATGCGGATAGAGCAGCTGCGCTTCCAGACCCGGTGGAACCAGACCCCCCGGGTGCCCAGGACCTCGGTGCTGGGCCACAGCTTCTTCGTCGCCGTGCTGACCCTGCTCCTGGAGCGGGAGACCGGCCAGAAGATGTGTGCGTGCAGGTTCTACAACAATTTCTTCTCCGCCCTCTTCCACGACCTGCCCGAGTCCGTCACGCGCGACATCATCTCGCCCGTCAAGCAGGCCACGTCGGCCCTTCCCAACGTGGTGAAGAACATAGAGGACCTCATCGTCGCGCAGGAGCTGGTCCCCCTCATGGACGACTTCTACCGGGACGAGGTGCTCTATTTCACCAACGACGAGTTCTCCAACCGGGTCATGCTGGAGGGGCACGCGGTGCACGTGGGCTGGGAGGAACTGAACGAACGGTATAACGAGGATGCCTTCCGCCCCGTGGACGGCCGCCTGGTCCGCCTGGCCGACCACTACGCCGCCCTGATGGAGGCGGAGCTTTCCATAAAGCACGGCATAACGAGCCGGCACCTGGTGGACGGCCGGGCCAACCTGCTCAAGGCCTATCCCGAGGGGACGGTCATAAACGGCATAGACGCGCACGCACTCTTCCACGGCGGGGAGTGAGGGGGCGGGGAAGGTCCTCCGTTCCTTTCCGGGGCGAAAGCGGCGTCCGGTGGGAAAAAAATGCAAAAGGGCTTACAAAATCTGGAAAAGCTGCTATAATGGCCCTATGGTTGGCGGGCTTCTGGCGGCCAGAGCCTTGCCATCCGGGGGTATTGGTTATGAAGGGCAAATATTGTAGCGTATATTCAGTCTTCTGTGCTGTTACCAGTCGGAATAGCAGAGACCAGTACTACCGGGCTAGTAGCGTCGGCTTTCGCGTTGTCCTCAACGCCGACTGACCGGCCGAGGCGGGAACAGCGGGGCTTCTTGACAGTCCCGTTGTTTTTCTCTATACTATCGCCTATGAAACACACTGCCCGTTGGGCTGAGATTATCAATTCCTCTACGCTGGC
>CAMJAJ010000042.1 GCA_946403565.1 uncultured Treponema sp.
GCCGACGTGACGGGCACCCTGATCTACGAGCAGTCCAACGGGCGCTTCCTCGTGCACAAGGGGCCGGTCTTCGCCAACGTGGTCCTTGCCGACGAGATCAACCGCGCGCCCGCCAAGGTGCAGTCAGCACTGCTGGAGGCCATGGCCGAGCGGCAGGTGACGATTGGCGACAACTCCTACCGGCTTGCCCAGCCCTTCTTTGTCCTTGCCACGGAGAACCCGATAGAGCAGGAGGGTACCTACAGCCTGCCTGAGGCGGAGCTGGACCGCTTCCTGATGAAGATCGTCGTGGACTATCCGAGCGCGGAGGAGGAGGCCAAGATCGTGCGCTCCAACGGCCACGCCATAGACGTCCCCGTCAGGAAGGTCTTCCCCATCGAGGCCATAAACCGCTGCCGCGAGGCCGTGGAGAAGATAAGCTGCGACGACAAGATCTACAACTACATCGTGTCCATCGTGCTTGCCACCAGGCCCTCAAAGGAGAAGCGCCGTGAGCGGGCCAGGAACGACATAGAGCGCTACATCGCGTTCGGGGTTTCCCCCCGGGCCGGAATAGCCCTGCTCCGCTGCGCCAAGGCCGCCGCCCTGTTCAACGGCAGGGGCTTCGTGCTGCCTGAGGACGTGCAGTCCGTCTGCAAGGGCGTGCTCCGCCACCGCCTGGTCCTGAACTACGAGGCCGCGTCGGACGGAATCACCCCCGATGACCTCATCGAGAAGATCGTCTCCCTGATGCCCCTGCCGTAAGGCGGAGCCTGGTGCCGTATGGACGACAAGCGTTCCCTTTCCAAGAAGGCCAGCCTCCTGCACCTGAATGCCCTTTCCCTCGCCGACGGGATGAGGAGCGGGGCCTTCCGTTCCCTGTACCGGGGCCAGGGGCTCGACTTCAACGGGGTGCGCGAGTACCTCCGGGGCGACGACGTGCGGGCAATCGACTGGAACGTGACGGCGCGGATGGGGAAGCCCTTCGTGAAGGTGTTCGAGGAGGAGCGGGAGCTGGACGTCTTCCTCGTGGTGGACACCTCGCTTTCCATGCGCTTTTCCAGCTCCGGCGTCTCCCGGCTGGGGCAGGCCCTGGAGTGCGCCAAGCTCCTGACCCTCGCCTCCCTGCGCAACGCCTCCCCGGTGGGAGCGGTCGTCTTTGACTCCGAGATCCACTTTTCCTCCGCCCCCGAGTACGGCAGGGACCATGCGATGCTCCTGCTTTCCAAGTTCGACGCCCTGTCGGGGGAAGGCGGCCAGCCCTACCGGGCCAGGAACAAGGGCTCGTACATGGACAACGCGCTCAGCGGGGCCCTGAAGCTCCTGAAGAAGCGCACGCTCGTCATGATATTCTCCGACTTCAGGATGCAGGGCTATTTCCACACCTTCGGCCAGCTCTGCCAGAAGAACGACGTCGTGGCCGTCAGGATATGCGACGTGCTGGACCAGACCCTGCCGTCCGCCGGAACCCTGCTGTTCTCAGACATGGAGAGCGGGCGCAAGGCCTTCCTGCCCACCTCCTCCCGCTCCTTCAAGAGCGCGTGGCTTGCCGACAAGCAGCGCGGGATAGCCCTGTGGAAGCGCGAGTGCGTCGCCCGCGGCGGGGTGCCGCTCGTGCTGAGCTCGGAGAAGGACTCCTTTTCCCAACTGCAGGCCTTCTTCACCGCGAGGAAGGGGATATGAGCTTCTTGTTCCGGCGGACGGCCTTCTTCACCTGCCTGCTCATCATCATGGCGGCCTGCCTGCCTGCCTCAGGCGCGGAGGAATCCCCGGCCGCCTCCTTCAAGCAGACCCTGGTCCCCAAGGAGATATACGTGGGCGACACGGCCCAGCTCAGCTACAGCTTCCAGAGCCCGGTGGATTTCTATGCCCTGGCCCAGCAGGGCGGGGGGGCCTCCCGGCTGGAGGGGGGCATCCTGTACTTCGACATGACGGGAGGCTATTTCAAGGACATGGAGCCGTACTGCAGCGTGACCCAGCTGAGCATGCGGCAGGTCGGGATGACCTACACGCTCGTCCTGAACTTCATCCCCTGGAAGACGGGCCGGCTGGACTTCATCCCCCTGGACATGGGCAGGCTCTGCAGGGCCGACAGCGACGTGCAGCTGCAGCTGGAAAGCGTGGAGATCCTCTCCCTGTCCGAGAAGCTGGGGGCCACGACCCTGCGTCCGCCCGCGTCGCCCCTCCTCCTGCCCGGCACGAACTACATCGTCTGGGCGCTCATCCTCGTGCTCGCCGCCCTCGCCGTCCTGGTGGCCATGCTGGCCATGAACTTTTCGGCCGCGCTGCGGAGGGCCATCCTCTTCAAGGAGCGGGTGGGCTACCGCCGCAACGCCTTCCTGACCAGGTGGCGGCTCAAGGCCCTGCTGAAGGGCGAGCGGCCGGACGCGGATTTTGCCCATGACTGGCAGCAGATAATGCGCTGCTACCTGAACTACCGCTTCAGCACGACCTTCCTTTCGGTCACGTCCAAGGACATCTACCGGGCGGTCAGCGAGGCGACCGGCGACCTGCTCGACATAGAGCAGGAGAACGCCGTCCTTTCCATCCAGTCCGTGTTCATCCGGACCGACTACATCCGCTACGCCAAGGATTCGCCGGACAGCCGCAAGCTGCCTGCCGAGGACCACGAGGCGGCCTTCGCCAGCGGGGAGCGGGAGCAGCTCGTCGAGCTGAGCCTGGTGGACATAGGGGAACTGGAGAAGGAACGGGAGGAATTCAAAAGTTATGGTAGAGTTTAAGAACCCGACGGCATTTTTCTGCCTGCTCCTCCTGCCCCTGCTGTTTTTCCTGCGGCACGTGCGCGTGTTCATGCGGCTCTCCTACCTCGCCGTACTGGGGGACTGGCAGGGCGACAGCTTCGAGTGGAAGGGGACCGCCTTCACCTTCCTCTTCCGCCTGTACAAGCTCCTTGAGCTTCTGGCCTTCATCGCGGTCGTGGTCGCCTACGCCAACCCGGTCATGCGGCACCAGGAGAAGGTGTACATCTCCCGCGGCGCGGACGTCATCTTCGTCGTGGACTCAAGCCCCTCCATGGCCGCCAAGGACATAGCCGGCATCTCCCGCCTGGAGGCTGCCAAGCGGTCCATCCTCACCCTGGCCGCGGAGAACGGCGGCTGCTCGCTCGGCCTGGTCTCCATGGCGAAGGAGGCCGTCCTGCTCGTCCCGCCCACGATGGACCGGGATTTCTTCATGGGGCGGCTGGACACCCTGGCCGTGGGCGAGCTGGGCGACGGCACGGCAATCGGGACCGGGCTTTCCACCGCCGTCTACCACCTGGAGGGGTCCACGGCCCCCAAGAAGGCCATCGTCCTGATCACCGACGGCGAGAACAACGCCGGAAGCATCAACCCCTACACGGCCTCCCGGCTCGTGGAGGAGAAGGGCATCTCCCTGTACGTGCTCGGCCTGGGCACGAGCGGGGCCGTGGCCCTCGAGTACACCGACCCCAAGACCGGCCGGTTCTATTCCGGCTACTTCCAGTCCGGCTACGACAGCCAGACCCTTTCCAAGCTTGCGGCGGCGGGGGGCGGCAGCTTCTTCAACGTGGAGAACATGGACGCCCTCAAGCTCGCGTTCAGCTCCATCAACAAGACGGCCTCCCTGGTCCAGAGCTACCGGATCCGGAGCTATGACACGGACTACTACGAGTCCTGCCTGCTGGCGGCCGGCCTGCTCGTGCTCGCCGCCCTCGTCATAAAGCGGCTGCTTTTGAAGGAGGCCCTGTGATGTGGGAACAGCTTTCGACCTTTTCCATCCGGCGGCCGTTCGCCCTGCTGGCGGTCATCCCCGTGCTCGTCTTCACCCTGACCTCCTTTTCCCGCTTCCGCTCGCTTTCCTCCGTGTTCGAGGTGGAGGACAAGCGGGCCGGCCTGAAGTTCTTCCTTAAGAAGACCTTCCAGTTCTTTGCCTTCAGCTGCTTCATCCTTGCCTACGCGGGAATCTCCTGGGGCAGCCGTTCGGTTCCCGTGCAGAAGCGGGGCTGCGCGGTCTCGCTCGTGTTCGACATCTCCTACAGCATGACGGCCCGCGACGAGGGGGGAAAGACCCGCCTGGAGGCCGCCTCCGAGTACGCCCTGGCCCTGCTGGACCGGATGGAGGGGCTGTCCGTCTCGGTCGTCCTCGCGAAGGGTGACGGCGTCCTTGCCGTGCCCCTGACGGACGACTTCTCCGCCGCCCGCTCCCTGATCAAGGCCCTGCACCCCTCGCTCATGACCGCGAAGGGAAGCAGCCCCGGCCGGGGGCTTGAGGTCGCCATATCGTCGTTCCCCAGCCAGAGCTCCGAGGCCCCCTACGTCTGGCTCTTTACGGACGGAGAGGAGACGGACACGGCCCTCTCTTCCGCCCTTGCCAAGGCCGCCGGTTCGGGCATCAGCGTCTCCATCATCGGCTTCGGCTCCGACGACGGGGCGGAGGTCCTCGCGGGCGGGGAGGGGGAGTCCGTGCACTCCAGCCTGCGCTCGGAGAGCCTGGGCAGCCTGTCCTCCTCCATGACGCTCAAGGGCTACGTCAGCTATGTCCGCGCCTCCGAAAAGTCGTCCGCCTACCGGCTCCTGGACTCCCTGAAGCTGAGCGGCGGCGGCGAGCGGCTGTCCTACGAGGTGCAGGGCGTGGAGCGCTACAACTTCTTCATCAGGCTGGGCATCGGCCTGCTGGTGCTCTCGTACATATTCGGGGAGCTGAGCCTGTCCGCCCGGAAGAAGAGCCTGTTCGCGCTCCTGGGCTTTTCGGCCGTCTGCCTGTCCATGACGGGCTGCTCCGCGCCCTTTTCCGACCGCATGCGGCTTCTGGGCGGCAGCCTGGAGTGGAACCGGAAGGAGTATCCGGACGCCACCGCCGACTTCCTGAGCGTCATCGACAGCGCGAAGGGGCGGGGGGACCTGCAGACGGAGCGGTACGCCGTGTTCGACCTTGCGACGACCTACCTGGTGCAGGGGGAGAACGAGGCCGCCCGCGCCCGCTTCCAGGAGCTTTCCGGCGACCTGCCCGACGACGTCCGCTTTGCCCTCCTGTACAACCTGGGCATCCTTGCCCACCGGAACGGAAACTATGCGGCGGCGGCCGACTTCTTCAGGCAGGCCCTCCTCATAGACGGGGGGAGCGTGGACGCGAAGGTGAACCTGGAGCTGTCCCTCGTCGGCGGTGAAGGGCAGTCCGTCGGGCATGCCGCCCAGAAGGTCGCCGAGTCCAGCCATGAGGGCGCGCTCGAAAGCGCGGTGTATTCGATAATCAGGGAGCAGGAGGAAGGGCAATGGAAAAACATGCGCTCAGAAGAGACGTCGGACGATCCCCAGGACTATTGATCCGCGCGAAGGGCCTCTTGGCGCGGGGCCGCCTGGTTCGGGGCCGCCTGCTTGCCGTGCTCGCGCTGCTTTTCGCCTGCCTGGGGCAGGGGGCTTCCGCCGCTGCCTCGCACGCCGCCTACCTGCGGTCGCTGTCCTTCAAGTGCCAGGACGGCTACGTGTTCTCTTCGACCAACACCGTCTTTGCGGTGGACATAGCCTACCTGCCTCCCGAGGACCTTTCGGTGTACCTGAACTCCATCCCCAACAACGTGGAGCTGGTCTCCATCAAGAAGGTCACCTACATCCCCCCCTCCGGCTCCGGCCAGGGCTACGGGACGCATGTGGAGATAACCGTCCGCTTCTCTTCGACCGGGGACGTGAAGCTCTTTGCCGCCGACCTGGAGACCAAGGAGGGCTTCTTCAAGATTCCCTTCCCGACCGTCCACGTCTGGGCCAACATGCAGATCCTGAAGCCGGAGCTTTCGGTCTCCGTCGATGGGAACGACGGGGCCGGGGGGCCGCTGCGCTCCACCGTCGGCTCCCACATAGGCTACACCGTCCGCGTCAAGTACGCCTCGGCGGTCAGGTCCATAAGCTACGAGATACCGGAGAACTCCATCTTCATCGAGAAGGAGCGGATGCTGGACCCGGACGGGGCGCAGGCCCAGGCCAGCGAGTTTTCCCCGAATTTCCAGGACGCGGCGCGTTATGACTGGCAGCCCCTTGCGGCGGGGGAATACGAGCTGCCCCCCGTGCGGCTGGTGGTCCAGTCCTACAGCGGGAACCTCGTCAGCCTGCCCTTTCCTTCCATAAAGGTGCATGTCGCCGAGCCCGGCTCAGTGGCGGCGGACGCTTCCCAGTCCGGTGCGGCTTTGTCCGGTTCAGGGACGGCCCTGTCTGGGGCGCTGGAGGCCGCCTTCGCCGCAAGCCCCTCCGTCCGGCAGGAGGACGGGGGAGGGGGCAGCCTGGAGGACGCCGCCCTGCTCGCCGAGCTGTACGGAAAGGAGCTTTCCTCGCTGCCCTTCCTGAATGCGGCGGCGGAGGCCCGTCAGCAGCTGGAAGGCCGGCTCGGCAGGGACGTGCAGCCCCCGCTGCCCCGCCGCCCGCTGCTGGTCCTGCTGCTGGTCCTCGCGCTGGCGACGGTCCTGCTCGCGGTCGCCTTTGCCCTGCAGAAGTATTTCTCCCGGGCGGCGTTCGCCCTGGTCATGGCCCTGCTCCTTTCGCTGTCCGCGGCCGTCTACGGGGCCAGGCTGTCCCGCCGCTATGCGGTCTCCAAGGGGGGCACCCTGTACCCGATTCCCGAGTCGGGCCTGTCCCAAGGAGGGACGCTGCCCACCGCCAGCGTGGTGCAGATCCTCAAGGAGGCGGGCGACTGGTACTATGTCTCCTTCAACGACACGAACGGCTGGATTCCTTCGGATGCTGTAATCTTGATCCGCTAGCTTTGTTTATAGAGGCATGGACATGGATGCCTTGATGTTGCAGTATGCGGAGATGCAGAAGAAGAACGCGTCCGCACGGAAGAATCCCTCACAGAAGTCCCACAAGAAGGCAAACGCGCCCACTGCGGATGAGAAGGAGGCGGCCCGGCAGGGTTACTCCTACGAGCAGCAGATGGAGGCCGACAACCGACGGCGGGCCAACCCGATGGAGGTGTGGCTGAACCGCTACGGGACGGTGGACAAGGACAGGATACAGGACGAGGCGGACGAGAACGCGCGCCTGCACGACATAAACTACCTGAAGCAGCTGCGTCCGGAGGACCGGATCGACCTGCACCAGATGACCCGCGCCGAGGCCTGGGACGCACTGGAGGCCTTCGTCACGGCCAGCAAGCGGAAGGGCTACCGGAAGCTCCTGATAATACACGGAAAGGGGGAACATTCCCACGGAAGCGACCCCGTGCTGGGGCCCATGGTCAAGGCCTTCATCGAGCAGGACCAGCGGCTGGGCCTTTCCGGGCATCCGGACCGGAACCACGGCGGGAACGGCGCGACCTGGGTCATCGTCCGCCAGTAGGGTCCTAACGGATTTTTTACTTGTCTTTTCTCCGCTTTTGGGGTAAGTTAGGGGTACGTTACAAGAGGAAAGAGTGCAGATGGATGATTTATACGCCACGCTCGGGGTCTCTAAGACTGCGACCGCCGACGAGATAAAGAAAGCCTACCGGAATCTCGCTTTGAAGTACCACCCGGACAGGAATCCGGGGGACAAGGTCGCCGAAGAGAAGTTCAAGGAGGTGGGTGCCGCCTATTCCGTCCTCGGCGACGAGGTCAAGCGCCGGCAGTATGACCTGTACGGGGATTCCTCTGCTTCGGCAGGTTCCGGCCCGTCATACGGGTCATCCTCCGCTTACGGCGGCTACAGGCGTGCTTCTGGAGAGGGCTACGGCTATTCAGGTGATCCTTTCAGTGATTTCTTTGGCGGAAACTGGCATGCAGAATCCAGCTATACATGGACTACGCGTAGGGCGGACAGCGAGCCTGCCACCCGGCCAGGTGGCGTTCATAAATTCTTTAACGGTGCGCTGAAAGCGTTCATCGGCTTCGGGGCATTACGGTTTCTCTATTGGTTCTTCCCCGTGAACATAATCTGCCTTGCCGCGGGAATACGCGGGGCTGCTGATGCCCTCGCTTCCCTCAAGTACATATTCGCGGGAAAAGAAAGCAGCTGATTTTTCTGGCTGCCGGTCTTGTGCTAGCGCTCGCGGAATATGATGCGACCGCGGTTCAGGTCGTAGGGGGAAAGCTCTATCTTCACCTTGTCGCCGGGAACTATCCTGATGTAGTGCTTCCTCATCTTGCCTGAGAGGTGCGCCAGAATAATGTGCTTGTTCTCCAGCTCGACGCGGAACATAGTGTTCGGGAGAGCCTCCTTTACAATGCCCACGACCTCAATAGCTTCATCCTTGTTGGCCACGAAATCCTCCAGAATTTGTTTAACAGCAACTATTGCTTTTTTGGATTTTTTTGCTATACTAGTATGTA
>CAMJAJ010000043.1 GCA_946403565.1 uncultured Treponema sp.
TACTCCATGAGCTGCGCGTTGGCCACGGTGTCGTTCGCTCGGTCCACCAGGTGCACGGAGTCCTGCATGCTGGACAGCTTGAGCTCGCGGTCATAATACATCTCCGCGCAGGTGAAGTCTATCTTCTCCTTTACGTTCGTGCCGCTCACGTTCCCTACGGCCTTGATGTAGCGGTAGTCCTTGCCCGAAAGCTCGATGGTGTCGGCGAAGATCTCCACCCGCTCCGTCGTGATGCTCGCGTTCCCGGTCAGCCGGGCGAAGTCCCCCAACTTGCCGGAGCTGCCGGTCATGCTGTCCGCACGGAACATCACGGTCTCGCCAAAGGCCGGAAGCAGGAACAGGAAAAAAGCCAGAACGCGGGAGGCAAGGACGGAAGGACGGCAACGGTTCAGCTCATTCATGCAGGCCGTCCTCCTCATCCGTGATGATGAAGCCGCTTACGCCGGAGGCAAAGGAGAACTCAGACCCCTTCTCCTGGGCAGAAAAGCCCCTTCCCTCCAGGGTCAGCCCCCCCTTCGTAACCGTGGTCAGCCCCGACGAGGCGATCCGGCCCGTCAAGGTGCTCCACTTTATCGCCTCGCCTTCCAGGGTGAGCCCCTCGTCCGGCTTCTCCATCACGACCGAGCCGTAGAAGGTGAGCCTGGCACGGCCCTGCCTGCCCAGTTGCTCTATGCCCAGGAGCTCGCAGCTTCCCTGGGCCTCGACAGCGCCATCGGCAGAATAGGAGGAGAACTCCGCGTCCTCCACGAAGGTGACCGGCGGCGAGGCATACTGCTCGATCCTCGGCGAGTCCAAGGAAAATGAGATGGCGTTGTCCTCGTATCTGAAGAAGCTTGCGGACCTGAGCGTAAACTCAGGCGATGACGAACCCACCGCCGCATTCTGCGCGTAGTTGAGGGAGCAGGATGCGACGAGCGGAAGGAAAAGCAGGACTGCAGCATGAGCGCAGCCCGAAAAGACCGAACGGGCGGCCTTTCCGGGCCTTTTCTCAGTTGAACAGGCTTCCATCTTTCTCCCTGTTCAAGATTGCCGCCTGTATGAACGAGTCAAAGAGGGGGTGGGGCTTGGTCGGGCGGCTGACGAACTCGGGGTGGTACTGCACGCCGATGCCCCAGGGATGGTCGGTCCACTCAAACGCCTCCACCTGGGAGTCCTCGGTGGAGCTGGCGGAGATGGCCAGGCCGTGCTCCTCCATGTCCTTGGCGTAGCGGCGGTCAAAGCTGTACTTGGACCGGTGCCGCTCGGTTATCTCGTCCGCATTGTATATGGAATAGAGCCTGGTGTCCTTCCGTATGGAGACGGAGCTGGCCCCCAGCTTCATCACGTGGGAGGACGGCTCGGACTGCTCCTCCGGCAGGCTTATCACCGGGTGCTTGGAGTTCTGGATGAACTCGGTCGTGTCCGCATCCTCCCAGCCGCAGAGGTCGCGGGCGGTGTCGATCGCCATGAGCTGCATGCCCAGGTCTATCCCCAGGTAGGGAATCCTGTTCCTGCGGGCATAGCGGACCGTGGCGAGGAGGCCCAAAAAGCCCCGCTGCCCGTAGTTCCCCGGAATCACGATGCCGTCCACCCCCTCAAAGAAGGAGGAAACGTCGTCCGTGTTCGCATTCTCCAGGGTCTCCGCGTCTATCTTGCGTATCTTTATCTCGGCGTCGTTGCCCGTCACGGCAGCATGGAACAGGGACTCCTGCACGGACTTGTAGCAGTTGTCCAGGTAGTCCTTCTTGCCCACCATGCCGATGCAGACCTTCTTGGAGGGGTGGCTGAGCCGGTCGATGAACGACGACCACTGCCTGATGTCCGTCGTCCTGTTGCCGAGCGAGAGCTTGTCCAGAATCAGCCTGTCCAGGCCCTGTCCATGGAAGATCTGAGGCAGCTCGTAGATGGACTTCTCCACGTCCGGGGAGACGAACACCGCCTCGGGGGAGACGTTGCAGAACAGGGCTATCTTCTTCTTGAGCGACTCGTCCACGGGGGCCTCGCAGCGGCAGAGCAGGATGTCCGGCTGGATTCCCACCTCCTGCAGCTGCTTCACGGAGTGCTGGGTCGGCTTGGACTTGAGCTCGCCTCCGGTGATGACGGGGATGAAGGTCAGGTGCACGCTGATGGCGTTGCTCCTGCCCAGCTCCCGGACCAGCTGCCTGGCCGCCTCAAGGTAAGGCACGGCCTCTATGTCGCCGACCGTCCCCCCGATCTCCACGACGACCACGTCCGCCTTGGACTTTTCCCCCAGGTGGCGGATGCAGCGCTTTATCTCGTCCGTTATGTGGGGAATCACCTGCACGGTCCTGCCGTTGTAGCGGCCGGCCCGCTCGTTCCTTATTACGTTCTCATAGACCTTGCCGATCGAGATGCAGTTCTCGTTCGTCAGGTTCACGCTGGTGAAGCGGCTGAAGTTGCCCAGGTCCAGGTCGGTCTCGGCCCCGTCCTCGGTGACGTAGACCTCGCCGTGCTGGTAGGGGCTTATGTTGCCCGCGTCCACGTTTATGTAGGGGTCGCACTTCAACATTGAAATCTTAAGGGAGCTGCACTCAAGGAGGCTTCCAATCGTGCTGGAGGCAACTCCTTTGCCCAAGCTGGAGCAGACCCCGCTGGTAACAAGGATGTACTTACTCATTTCGCCTGTATTCTCACATTATTCGCCCTTTTGGTCAAGGCATGCGGGTGGACTTGCGGCATGTGGATGCCCCGGCCCCAGAGAGGCGGCCCGCCCCCCCCTGCGGGCGAGCTTGAACAAACGCCCCCTTTCTGATAGGCTTGAACCCAGGAGGATACGCACCAATGGCAAACAGGTGTCCAAGCTGCGGAGGAACGCTCCACTTTGACATACAGAAGCAGAAGCTGGTCTGCGACTACTGCGACAGCGCGTTCGACGCAGACAGCATAGCCCAGATGGGCGGAGCCGGCGAAAGCCAGGCATTCGGGCAGGAGGAGCCGGGCCAGCAGGACGGCGATACCATCGACGCCACGATATTCACCTGCCCCAACTGCGGGGCCGAGGTGTTCGCGACGGACCTGGACGCGGTGGAGTACTGCTCCTACTGCGGCACCTTCGTGACACTGGAAAGCCGCCTCGCCAAGCTGCAGAAGCCGTCCTACATCCTTCCCTTCACGGTTACGAAGGAAAAATGCCTGGAGCTCTACCGGGAAAAGCTCAAGAAGGCCCGCTTCCTGCCCAAGGACATGAGCGTGGAAAAGGCGGAGAGCAGCTTCCGCAGGATCTACATCCCCTACTGGACCTACGACCTGGAATTTGACCCGAACAACCTGGTCAGCGTGGACACGCAGGAAAGCTGGACGAGCGGCAACAAGGAGTATACCCAGCACTACACGATACAGGCACGGGCGCAGGGCAGGTTGGACAACCTGTTCTTCGACGCGTCCGCGACCCTGGAGGACCGGATTGGCGAGGACATACGGAACTATCCCATGGACTCGCTCCAGCCCTACAACAGCTCCCTCATGGCAGGCTCCTACGCGGACATCGCGGACGTGGGCAAGGAGACGTATGAGGAGGACGTATACGAGGAGGGCAAGGAGGCCCTGATGGACCAGATCAGGTCCGACCTGTCGCAGAACGGCGGCCGGGGGGCTTCGGGAGCGTCCGTGCGCAAGACAGGCTCCCTGTCCAGCTTCAAATCATCCCAGGACGTGCGGTCGTACGGCAAGGTCACCGCCAAGCTCGCCATGCTCCCGGTCTGGTTCATGACCTGGAAGAACAAGAACAGGCTCTGCTACGCCGTCGTCAACGGCAGCACGGGCAAGATGTTCACGGAGATTCCGTCCGACCTCAAGAAGTACACGCTTTCTTCCTTTATATTGGCCGTACCCATCTTCCTCCTGCTGGAATGCTTCCTGACCCTCATGCCCAAGACCCTGCTCATCGCGACGGCAGCCCTGTCGCTGATCATCCTGATCTGCTACTGGCGCGTCAGCAAGAGGCTCAAGCGGCAGGAGAACAGGACCGACGACAAGGGCTACCAGAAGGTCTACGGAACGCAGAAGGAGGCGTCCGGCGGCAACTCGTTCGGACTCGGCGCACTGCTTTCCATCCTTTCGCTCGTAGCCGCGGCGGGCCTCGTGTACCTGAACCCGGTGAACGACCTCCTGTATTACGGCGGCGCTTTCCTCTGCATAGCAGGGGTGTTCGTGGCGATAGCCTCGATGGTCAAGGCGCACAACCTCGCCTGTTCCCGCCCAATCCCGCACTTCTTTGACAAGAAGAAGGAGGCCTGACGATGAAGAAAATCACTGCGATTGCCCTTGCGGCGGCCCTGGCGGCCCTGGTTCCGCTTTCGGCCCAGGACGAAGTCCTCCCCATCGGGGACGGATACGAGAGCTACGAGTACGAGGATGACGGATACGAAGCGGCCCAGGACGACGGGCTGGAGGACTACGGAAGCGGTTCCCTCGCCGACGGCCCGAACTACATAAACGAGGACACCGGCTACGTCGCTGCGGTGCTGGACTGGTCAGACCTGCTGTCTGACGAGGAGGAGGAGCAGCTCATCGACGGCATGTATGCCATGACGGAATGGGGCAACGCCATCTTCTGCACGTGCGAGTCGGCACAGGGCAGCTCCGCCCAGGACCTTGCGGCCAGCATCTACGAAGGGATGTTCGGCCATGGGGCGAGCGGAAGCATCTTCTTCATAGACATGTACCGGCGCAGGCTGGAGATACACAGCGACGGCGAGGTCTACGAGACCATAACCGTCGATTACGCCCAGACCATCACGGACAACATCTACCGGATGGCAAGCGAAGGGGACTACTATTCCTGCGCGGCGGAAGCCTTCAGGCAGATGGAGACCCTGCTCGCCGGCGGACGGATCCGGCAGCCGATGAAGCACGCGAGCAATGCCCTGCTCGCCCTCGCGCTCGCCCTGTTCATCTGCTACCTCTACATGGCCGGCAGCTCCAGGACCGCAAGCGAGAAGGCACAGCCCAAGGCCGACCCGGTGTTCAAGGGCAGCATCTCCGGGCTCGACGTCATCCCCGGACGCCTTACGTCCCGCGTCATACAAAGCTCCTCCAGCGGCAGGAGCGGATTCTCCGGCGGCGGTGGCGGCGGCCATTCCGGCGGTGGCGGCGGCCACAGCTTCTGACGGGCGGCATTTCCTGACGGGCGGCCCCTCAGGAAATGTGTTCCTGTCAAAAGAAAAACCGGCTGGTTAATGGCGAACTTGCAAAAAACTGCCGATATACTCCTAGATAAGGGGAACTGTATTTTTTTTTGCAGCTTCTCGGGGAGTCCTTTATGAAGTTCATGCGAATCTTGGCAGCGGCCCTGCTCCTGCCGCTCATCCAGCCGGCCGTCGCACAGGTGTACGCAACCCGCGACGGCGACATGGCCCAGATACTGAAAAAAGGGGAGCTTAAGGTCGCCATCACGGCCGTAGACCAGCCTCCCTTCTACTTCACGCGCAAAGACGGCCTGCTCGCAGGCTACGACATAGACCTCGCCAACAAGATGGCGGAGGAGCTGGGGGTCAAGCTCGTGATAACCCGTGAAGCCCCCGCCTTCAACGACCTGGTCACGCTTGTCTCCGCAGGCAAGGCGGACCTGGCGATCTCAAAGCTGAGCCGCACCCTCACCCGCTCACGCTCCATCAAGTTCTCCACCCCCTACATGACCTTCAAGCAGGGAATCCTGTTCAACCGCCTGCAGCTGGCCAAGGTCGCCAGCGACAGCGAGGTCCACAAGTTCGTCAGGAACTACAAGGGCACGCTCGGCGTCATAGCGAACTCCTCGTATGCAAACTACGCCAAGGACAACTTCCCCGGCGCGACCATAAAGGAATACCCGACCTGGGATGCGGCGGTGCAGGCCCTGACCAACGGCGAGGTCCTTTCCTTATATAGGGACGAGCTTGAAATCAAGCGGGTGCTGGCCTCCACTCCCAACAGCTCCCTGCTCTTCAAGCCCATCTACTTCACCGACCTGACCGACCCCATCGCGGTCGCGGTCAAGACCGAGAACACCCAGCTCCTCTACTGGGTCAACATCTTCCTGGAGAACCAGCCCAAGATGACGGCGGACGAGGTCCTCAAGAAATATTCCGGCCAATAGGAGAGCCAGGCAGCATGATAGGCAAGATACTCAAGAACCCCATAACCATACTGATTTCCGTAGTCCTTGGAATCGTGTTCGGATTCTACGAGAAGGAGGCCGCCCTTTCCTGGGGTGTCCTCGGAGACGTATACCTGAACCTCTTCCAGATGACGGTCATCCCCATCCTGGTCACGTCCATCGTGGCCAGCCTGGCCCAGCTGATGAAGGACGCGAACGCCCGGTCGCACATCGCGAAGATCCTCATCGTGTTCATGATAATGCTCGCAGCCACGTCGGTGTTCGGCACGCTGGTGGGGACGATGGCCCGCCCCGGCAAGGACCTGGGCGACGCGACGACGGCGGTCCTGGACAAGATCATCAAGTCCTCGGCGGACACGAGCAAGGACGAGATGGCCCTCTACGACCCGTCCCAGGATTCAGGCCAGAACAAGTCCTCCCTGGTGGACTTCTTCGTCAACATCATACCGTCCAACATCTTCAAGTCATTCAGCAACGGATCGATCCTGCAGCTGGTCTTCTTCTCGATCATATTCGGTGTGGCCATAGGATTCCTGCGGGAGGACATGTCGGCCAGCCTAATACACGGGGTCATGTCGCTCAAGGACTCCTTCCAGAAGCTCATAAGCTGGACGATGTACGGCCTCCCCATCGGCCTCGTGTTCCTGATGGGCAAGCAGATAGCCCAGGTCGGCGTGGAGATACTGCTGGCGATGGTCAAGTTCATCGTCGTGTTCTACATAGCCGGCCTCATCGCCATGCTGATCTGTACCGTCATCATCTGGATCCGTTCCGGCATAAAGAACCCCGTCAGCGTCCTGCAGAAGGTGATGGATCCGGTGATAATCTGTTTTGCGACGCGCAACAGCTTCGCCGCCATGCCTTCGTCGATTTCCGCACTCAAGCATCTTGGCTTCGGCGAGAACATGGTGGACCTGGTGTTTCCGCTCGGCCTCACCGTGCTGCGCTTCGGCAACATCATGTATTTTGCATTGGCCTCGTGCTTCGTCGCGCAGGTGTATGACGCAAGCCTGCCGCTTTCGTCGCTCATGCTCATCATCGTGGGCTCCCTGCTCGCCGGAACGGCAACGGCAGGAGCTTCCGGCCTGCTCACGCTCCCGATGATTTCCCTCATACTGGATCCGATCGGCCTGCCGGTCGAATCCATCCTCGTCGTGTTCATGGCGATTGACTCCCTCATAGACCCCATGCGCACGCTGCTCATCGTCTACATGAACATAGCGACCACCTCGCTCGTCGCCCCCAAGGAGACAGCGGAGGAGCGGGCCGCGAACGCCCAGCTCCGGGAGGCCGCCGCGGAAGGAAGCAACATCTTCACGCTGGAGCCGGCCAGGATGGACGCCGTGGAAGCGCGGCAGGAGCCTGTCCAGCAGGAGCTGGCCATGTCCGCCCCAGTCGCCATGGCTGCTGCCCCCGTAGCGGCGGCAAGCACGCAGCCCCGGACGGTTCCCGTCAGCACGGGGTCCGGAGGCAGTACGGTAAAGTCACATTCAAGCGGCATGAAGATCAGGATCCGCGATGCCCTCGTCCTCCTGAACACGGTGCTGCTCGTCACGACGGCGGCGGTCATCATACGGATAAACTCCCACGGAACCCAGGACTCGGTCTACTCGGTCTCAACCAAGCTCGTCACGGAGATCCTCAAGTCCGTGGACACCAAGCTCGAGGCCTATTACACGCCCGCCGACCAGGCAATCCACAACATCGCATTCCATTACTGGAATGATGACAAGTACAACTTCAGGGCGGACAAGGAAAAGGCCCTGGACTACTTCATGGAGCTGCTCAAGACACACAGCGAGTTCGCAATGGTCTACTTCGGTGACACGGAGGGCAACCTGATCATGGGCCGCCGCATGCCGGACGGCTCGCTGACGCGGCGCTACATCAACCGGACCAGTTCGTCGGTCATCACCCGCTACGTCCACGAGAACAAGCAGTACAATGCAATCTTCCCGACGACGGAAGAGGCGCTGGAAAACGGCTACGACCCCCGTACCCGCGGCTGGTACAAGAAGGCGGTGGAAAACAAGAAGACCGTCTGGACCAACGTCTACATCTTCGCGACCGACAACATGCCGGGCTTCTCCTG
>CAMJAJ010000044.1 GCA_946403565.1 uncultured Treponema sp.
TGGCGGCATCCTGTGACCGTCACAATGGGAAATGCATTCAAAAGGCCCCGTAGTTTGTTCTCAATGCTCCGTCCTACAATCATGACGGAATTGTATCATGTTTTATGTAATTTGTATACTCGACTACCCAAATTACATAAGTTTTCTGGCAGAGCCGGAGCTTCCTGCACACGATGGTCTGATGAGCGGGGAGGGGAGCGGTCGGTTGTGGGCGCGGTCTGCCTCTCCGGTTCTGTGCCTTACGAGTAGTCGGATTTGATCTTCTCTATGCCCTCAAGGATTTCCGAACCGAGCGGCAGCCAGCCATACTTCTGGCGGATTGCATCGGCGGCCTTCACCGAGTCCTGCCCGTTCGCGTCGAACGCCTCCTTGTAGTCGGCGTAGAAGGCGGCCTTCTCCGTGCTGGAGGATGCGCCCTCGTGCTGCTCTATGTCCGTGACCTGCCAGCGCCTGTCCCGGTAGCTGAGCGTGACGACATCGTTCTTCTTCAGGACCTCTATGCGTTCGCCGCCGTCCATCTCGGAGCCGGTGCTGTAGATGAAGTAATAGGACACCTCCAGCTTCTTCACCGCCCCCTTCTTGAGGGGCGTTCCCGCGGACTCCGTGACCGGCTCCGGCGCATGCCTCCTCGTGGCGGAGGTGAAGAAGACCTCGCCCTTCTGGTTGCCGATGAAGAACTGGCTGATTCCGTACATGGAGAACTGCCCGCCGTTGTTAAACGAAAGCCATTCCGCCGGGCTGACCGTCCGTGAGCTGGAATCGTAGCCCTCCTTGGTCTTTGCGCTGACGAAGTACGCACTCATCGCGTCCACCACCAGCCCCGTGCTCTTGCCACTGGAACTGGCATTCGCCGCAAGCACGTCCATCGTGTTGAAGGAGCTGTAGAACATCTCCACCGTCTGCTTCTCCGTAAGCCCCTGGGAGGTGGGCCGGGACATGGCGGTCTCGACGCAGATTCCGACGACGACGGCCAGGGCAAAGAGGCACACCGCCAACACGGTCAAAAGGCTCCTGTGCCGCCGCACCCAGCGTTTCTTGGACAGGGCGGACTGGAAGCTCCGGGCCTCCTTCTGCGCCCTGCGGTCAAACTCTTCGTGGGAGATGTTGGACTTGCGTATCACGCCGATGAGGTTTCCGTCCGGGGGGATGTTCCCCTCCTCCGTGAGCCCCAGCTCCCGGTAGAGGCTCCCGACGGGGAACGCCAGGCCGGCCCGCCGCAGCGAACCGCCATCCCTGTCGCGGGCCTGCCCGTCCGTGACCATGCTGGAAAGCTTCTCGTCCCTGTTGCCGCCGCCCTTGACCGAACCGGCCCGCTGCAGGTTCTGGTCTATCCGCTGGGCAAGCTCCCCGTCCAGCCCCCAGACCCGGTTTGCGATGGGGATATAGTTCCTGTCGTGGTAGTCCTCCTCCCGCTTCTCCCCGTCGGCCTCCGTGAAGGGCAGGTCCCCCGTCAGCAGGCGGTAGGCTATGACGGCCTGGGTAAAGCCGTTGGCCGCATCCCCCGTCAGGAGCCCGTTCACGTAGAAGGACTGGGCCTCGTTGTCCAGTCTGCCGCCGTCCTCGCCGGACGACAGGCACAGGGACGACATCTCGAACAGTCTCTCCGGCAGGAAGAGGAGCCGCTCAAAGTCGGCGGAGATGAATATGCCCCCGGCACCGACGCGCGGCAGCACCAGCCCCTGCGACAGCGCCCCCTCCATGGCGGAGCAGGTCCGCGCCCCCGCCAGGTACTCCTTCGCCTTGTCACCCTTGCCGAAGAACTCCGCAAGCGGCAGCCCGCTGAAAAGGGAACCTTCCAGGAGCACCTCGTTGTCCGGCAGCTTGGTGCCGGAGAAGGCCCACTTGGAGAAGGTCCAGGACTCCCTGCCGTCGGCCTCCGTCCGTTCCGCCTTTATGCCGCGCTCCCCCAGCCGTTCCGCCAGCCGGGCCTTGGAGAAGGCGTCCTGGGGCATCCCCGTGTTCAGGTAGAGGTTTCCGTCTTTGGAAAATACGAGCTGCTTCTTCATTCTTGCGTCCTTGCCACTTACTTCTTACTATAATGTATCGGACGAATTCTGTCATCAGAGGGGGTTCCTCTCCTCTCACAAAGCAAGGGGCATGGGGGATTCTCCCATAAACGAAGTGTTTTGCCCAAACCAGTGTATCTTTTTTGAAAAATGTGATATACTGAAAAGGATTGCAAACGGGGAGTTTGAACAGGGGGATATCGGAATGGCAGATACTGAAAACAACAGCAACAACGGGCTTTCGGGCTTCAAGACCTTCTTCGTGGGGGCCGACTCAGCCATAGTGCCCGAGACCGTCCTGGAGGACCTGATCGCGTACGGCATAGAGGCCTACCGCATCCACGACTCCACGACCAAGGTCCTGCTGCAGAAGCTGGAGCTGGCGGCACAGCTGTTCCCGTCATCCATCTTTTTCTTCTATATAGATATGCCGTTGGAAGGCATGCAGTGGTCGGAGCTCATCCTGAAGTTCATCAAGAACCACCAGGCCGACTCCCGCATAGGCATCATGTTCACCAGGAGGTCCATCGACAGCGAGCGGGTCGCCATAGAGCGGCTGTACAACGCAATGAAGGTGGAATGCGGCTTCATCCAGCTCAGCCTGAAGCGGACGCAGAACTTCCCCACCATCCTGCAGCACCTGGATAGCTGCGGGGCGCGGGGCCAGCGCAAGCACATCAGGGTGCAGTGCGGCCCGGCCAGCACGGCCACCTTCTTCATCCGGGAGGCCGGCCGCAGGATTCCCGCCGTCATGATTGACTTCAGCATGAACCACTTCTCCTGCATCATAAACGACGTGAGCATCATGCCCCCCTACGACACCCACGAGGACGTGCTGATGCAGACCAGCGGGCTCCGCTTCCGGACGGACTGCAAGAAGATTATGGAGCGGGATTCGCCGGTCGGCAAGCTGTTCGTCTTTGTGTTCCTGAAGAAGGACGGCACGCCCGGCCTGGAAGAGGACAGCAGGTTCAAGGTGCAGTCCAAGATATACGAGCTTATTACGGAGTCAACGAAGACCCTCCAGCAGGATGCCTACACGGAGTTCCTGAAGCGCAAGCGGGACGGCGTCTCAATGGAGGCGACCTGCACCCAGGCCGTCCAGGAGGTCAGGCTGGGCAAGCACTGATCGCTGCCCGGCGCTGCCGTCGGCCGAAGTCCGTGCGGAACTAGCCGCGCGGGGCCGTGGCGGGGTCGATTGGCTTGGAGTTCAGGAAGACCATCAGCGAAATCTGGGAGGCGCCCTTTATGCTGTCCTTCCCGGCCTCGCCCAGCTTGTCGCCGAAGACCACATAGTCGCCCTTCTGGACGGAGGTGCTCGCAAGCCCCGTATAGGCGTAGATGTAGTCCGCCTTGGTCTGCACAAACACGACCTGCCCGTAGCCCCGGTAACTTCCCGTATACATGACGATTCCCGCCCGAATGCACTTGACGTTCTCGCTTTCCTTCGCGGACAGGTGCACCCCGCTGACCTTGCCCTGGGTGTAGGTCACCGTCGGCTTTTCCACCGGCCAGGTCAGGCTGGAGTCACCCAGCTTTTCCGAGTACTTGCGGGGGTCGGCGGAAGGGAGGTCGGGGAGCTGGGCATTCTCGGTATCCACATAGCTGACCGGAATCTTGAGCTTCTGACCCACCCGCAGCCTGCTTTCGTCGTCTATCGAATTCAGCTCCTTGAGCTTGGCCACGGAGATGTCGTTCACCCGGGCGATGTTGTAGAAGGTGTCCCCCCGCTGCACGGTGTATATGTCGTACTGGCGGGCGGCAGCCTTTGCCTGCCCGGAGCTTTTGGAGGGGGCCGCAGCTTCCTGCCCGGTCCCGGAGGATTTCGCCTGTTCCGTGGAGGCCGCCTCCGTGTGGGAGGGGGCCACGTCGCCAGCGGCACGCCGTTCGCTGCCGGAGGCCGGAATGGACAGCTTCTGCCCCACGAAGATCACGTTGTCGTTCTTGATGTTGTTTTCCCTGCTCAGCTCCGTCACCGACACGCCGTACTTCCGGCTTATGGAATAGAGCGTGTCGCCCTTTTCCACCGTGTAGGTCGAGGTCGCCTGCGCCGCAATCAGGGGGATTCCCGCCGAGATGGTGGCGAGCGCGCAGACGGAAAGCTTTTTTAATCTGCCGGAAAACAAAGACTTCATACTGCCTCTATTTTCGGCGCAAACAGCGTTTTTATTGAGGGGGTGCTCCCGCTTCCCCAGAAAGTGGGTTCACCGAACGCAAGCAACAGGAATCTCCTTACCTCCCGTACCGCATCCGGGGTTCCTAGGGGCTTTGCCCCTAGGCAGTGCTGGAAAGAAGAGGGGGTGTGGGGGAGAGGAAAACCCGCTTCCCCACAAAGCAGGGGGCTTGGGGAACTCCCCAAGGAAACAGGGGCTTGGGGAACTCCCCAAAACACCCCCGGCGGCGGCATTGTCCTTTCCGCAAAATTCGGATACACTGGACCCGTGCAAAACCACGTCCAGACTGCCCATAATATAGAAGAAATCGTTTCTCTCGCCGAGTCCGTGGCGGCCTCGCCCCACTTCAAGGGCCGCATGCTCTACTCCGAGCCGCTCGCCCCCCGCACCACGATGCAGGTCGGAGGAGCCGCGGCAGCCCTCGCCATCCCCGACGATGCGGAAGGGGCCGCCTACGCCGCCTGTGCCGCCGTCAGGGCGGGCCTGCCCTTCTTCATCCTGGGAGGCGGCAGCAACATCATCGTGCGGGACGGCACGCTGGACGCGCTGGTCATCTCGCTCGAGCGACTGGACAAGATCTCCTACGGGAACGGCCTGCTCACGGTGCAGGCAGGGGCAAAGTTCGACGCCATAAGCGAATTCTGCGCCTCTGCCTGCCTGAAGGGGCTCGCCTCCTTCGCCGGACTGCCGGGAAGCGCGGGAGGGGCCGCCTACATGAACGCCAGGTGCTACGGGGTGAACGCCAGCGACCTGCTGGAGTCAGTCAGCTACCTGGACCTGGATGAATTGGAGGCGGAAAATCCCCGTTCCACCGATTTTACACTTGCGAACTTGTTAAAAGTGTATCATAATAGAGAAGGCGGATGGGCCTACAAGGAGTCACCCTTCCAGACCTTCCGCTCGCTCATCCTCTCCGTGGATTTCCGCGTGGAGGCTCTGGAAAAGACAGGCAGGAACGAGGCCCTGATCCGGCAGGAATGCGAGGGCTACGTGGCCGACAGGAGGAACAAGGGGCACTTCCGCGCACCGAGCGCAGGGAGCGTCTTTAAGAACGACAGGCGCTTCGGCAAACCGTCGGGGCAGCTTGTTGATGAGGCGGGGCTCAAGGGCCTTGCCGTGGGCGGGGCGCAGATTGCCCCCTGGCACGGCAACTTCATCATCAACAGGGGTTCGGCAAGCGCGGGGGACATCAAGGCCCTCGTGGAAAAGGCGCAGGCCGCCGTCCTGGAACGGACGGGCTTCGCCCTCGAACCGGAGGTTATTTTTGTATAGACAGTACGATTTTGTACCGATACAATAAAATGGTAACAAGTGAGTAGGATATAAGAAATGCTGCAACTATCTTTTGTAAAATTCACGGCGGGCTCATACCTTTTGGTTGAAGGAACGGACTCAAACGACCGCTTTTTCATCATCCAGACCGGCAAGGTCAAGTGTTACCACGAGATGCCGGTTCCGGGGGCAACCGTAAAGAACCTGGGACCTGGTGACTTCGTGGGGGTTATTCCCTGTATGTCCGGCCACTCCCAGACGGAGACGGTCACCGCCCTGACGGACGTGACCGCGATTATCGTGCGCCACGACCAGTATCCTGAGCTGATCCGGACGAACAACGCGATAGCGATGAAGATCATCCGTTATTTCGCCCGCGAAATGCGCCTCCTGAACGACACACGGACCAAAATCACACTCAAGAAGGCCTCTTCGGACACTCCGGAGGAGCTGTTCAACATAGCGGAGTACTACAACGAGCAGGGCAGCCTGAACATCGCCTCTTACGGCTACTACCAGTACCTGAAGCGGCTTCCCGAAGGCGAGCATGCCGATGCCGCCAAGAAGGCGCTCGTCAGGCTCAAGGGCAAGGCGCACCCCGTCTACCTTGAGTCCACGCCCGACCTGGTGCGCAGCTACCCCGTGGACTCCATGATCTTCTCCGACTGCCAGTACGGACCGGATATGTACATCCTGCAGGAGGGAACGGTCAAGATCACCAAGGTCGTTGACGGACAGGAGGTCATCCTGGCCATGCTCAAGAAGGGCGACATGTTCGGCGAGATGGCCCTGCTGGACAGCAAGCCCCGTTCGGCTTCCGCCATTGCCCACAGCGACTGCAAGGTGATGGTCGTCAACGCCTCCAACTTCAACATGATGGTAACCAGCCAGCCGGACTTCATCGCCCGCCTGTCCTCCATGCTCGCCGACCGCATCTGGTCCATGTACCGCCAGCTGCTCAACGGCCAGCTGACAGACTGCCGCGAGAGGATGATCGACATGCTGGCCCTGCAGCTGGAAATGCGCAAGGTTCCGTTCGAGAAGGGTGCGCCCTACCAGACGGACTTCACGCCGCAGGACCTGGTGAACCTTTCCGGAATCGAAGCCTCCCAGCAGAAGCAGGCGGTCTACGCCCTCTTCTCCGACCAGAACATCAAGGTTCGGGGCGGCAAGATTCAGGTTCCCGATGTCCAGGAGCTGGAAAAGCAGGCTTCGTTCTACCGCAAGTCCATGAGCCGCAGGGCGGCCAAGCAGTAGGACTTTTCAAGGCCAACGGATGGAGGCACACAGGAAATGAAGTTGAACGTCTTTGTTACAGGCTTTCTTTTTCTCGCCATAGCTGCCCTGCCGCTCTGCGCGCAGGACGGGCCGGCGGTTTCCGTGTCCCATGACGACAATTCCGTGACGGGGACGGTTTCCGGCGAGGCCGGTTCAGCCTCCGTCACCATCTCAGGGCCGACCAAGGGCGACATCGCTACGCGGGAAAAGGGCGGGACCGTGAACCCCGCCACCGGACGGACGACGTCGTCGGTGCAGGCCCCGCCGAACTCCTTCGGTAACGTTTCCATCGGAATGGACATAGAGAGCGTCAAGAAGGAGCTCCTGCATGACAGGAGGTTCGGCTACCGGGGAGAACGGGACGTTTCCCTCCTGGCGGGCGAGAACAACAAGCTCATCGAGACGGACGCCGCGCGCTACTCTCCCTACCCCTATCTGGACCGCTGCTGGTTCCAGTTCGTTGACGACAAGCTCTACGTCATGAGCATCAACCTGAACCAGGAGAAGCTGGACCACTACTCGGTGTTCAGCTCCCTGTGCGAGAAATACGGCGCGCCCACGACGCTCAACCCCGAAAAGGCGGAATGGGTCTCAGACACCATGATTGTGGACCTGGAGCGCCCCCTCTGCCTCAAGTACACCGACAAGGCCGTGTTCGACAGGATCCAGGCCGAATCGGGCGTGGAAGAGACCGTCGCGGAACAGAACCGCGAGCAGTTCCTCCAGGGAATCTAAGCCCCCATGACCCCGCACCACAGGCATCCCCTCCTTCTCCTGCTCCTGCTGCTTACGCTGCCGTCGGTCATCTCCTGCGACAGCCGCAAGTACAAGCTCCCCGTAGAGGAGCTGCACATCCTGCGCGCCGACGGTACGAGCGTCCCCGTGCAGGCGGAGCTTGCCGTAAAGATGGAGGAGCGCAACTGGGGCTTCATGGAGCGCGAGGTCATCCCCGACGGGACAGGCATGCTCTTCATCTTTGAACGGGACCAGCCGTTGAACTTCTGGATGAAGAACACGCCCCACCCCCTTTCCATCGCCTACATCGACGCCAAGGGCGAGATAACCGACATACTGGACATGACCCCCTACAGCCTGAAGAGCGTAAGCAGCAGCCGGTCCGTCCGCTATGCGCTCGAAGTGCCGCAGGGCTTCTTCACGGCGAACGGCATCTCCGTCGGCGACAGCGTGAGCCGGGCTGACGGAACTCCGCTCAAAACCTTCCAGAAATAGGCGCAGTTTCAAAAGACCAACGCGCCTTTTGCCCCGTTTCAAAAGTCCGTCCGGCCCTTTGGAACGCCCCAAAAGGGCGTGCACGTACGGCCGGGGGTCCGATGCATCCCAAAAAAAATGTATTCCCACCGCATTCCCTTACGGCTATCCCCCAAAACAGATTTCAGTGCCCTTGCATAAAAGCAAGCAAAA
>CAMJAJ010000045.1 GCA_946403565.1 uncultured Treponema sp.
GCGACGGCGAATCGTTTCCAGCTCAACGCACCGATGGACTGGGCAAGGTAGGAGTACACGTAATCCTCCTCCTCCCGTATGACCTTCTCCACGAGCGCCTTGTCCAGAGAGAGCGCTTCGGCGACCGCCCGGACAAAGCGGGTCGTGTCCGTCGCCCCGATCGGGAAGAAGGGAAAGCGGATGGAGGGTACACCGAACTTCTGCTCGAACTTCTCCGCCGGACCCTTGAAGAGCCAGGGATTGACGATGATATTCAGTGCGGCCTCTGCGCACTGCTCCACCACGTCGATTCCCTGATGCTTGGTGAAGAAGGTGTTCACGCGCAGGCCGAGCCTGCTGAGGATGCGGTCCAGCTCCTCCAGCGTCCCGCTCCAGAAGGGGTCGTGGTAGGGCACGATGCCGAAGATGTTGACGAGCGAGCCGTCCTTTTTCTCCGGGTCCTTTATCACCTTGTCGATGAAGGTGTTCCACACGGTCTCATACCCCAGGTTGCTGTCGCCCGCGAAACCGGGGGTATCTATCGGGTACACCTTGTAGCCCTCGGCCGCGAACTCGTCAGTGACGCTCACGATGTCGTCGCCGATGATTCCTGCGGTGCAGCCCGTCAGCACGAAGAATGCGTCCGCGTCGATTATCTCCGTCGCGCCCCGTATCGTCGTGCGCAGTTTGTTCACGCCGCCGAAGACGACCTCCTTCTCGAGCATGTTGCTGGAAGGGAGGGATACCCCGCTGACAAAGCAGGAGTGCTTGTGCCCGCTCTGCCCCTGCTCCGCCGCAGTCGCCTGCATGCAGCAGCCCGGCCCGGAGTGGAAGATGGGGCACACGCGGTCTATGGCGCCCAGCACCGAATTGATTCCCGAAAGCACGCATCCGCCGCGCGGATTCTCAGTCACGAAGCTCATGTCCTTCCTCCTTATACGCCGACGATGTACTTGAACGCATCCTGCTCGTACCAGCTTTCCTTGTACGGCAGCCTGACATGCTCGGCAAGCTTCTTGTTGAAGCCGGGATTTCCCAGCTGGTCGGCAATCTTGTTGCCCAGGTACAGGAGCCCGTCATAGCCCATCGTCGGCCGCTTGCCGTCCAGCACGTGCGTCGTGGGGATGCCGAGCTTGGCCGCCCAATCCGGCACGCCGATGAATGCGTCCGGCTTGAGCTTTTTGACCAGGTTCACCTGCTCGAAGGGCTGCATGTTCGCGATGTCGATTACGAAGTCCTTGTGGATTCCGTTCAGGTACTCCACGTCCACCTGTGCGTCCGCGTCGTAGGTCGGAGTCTCCAGACCGACGAGCTTCATCCCGAAGTCGTCTATCAGGGCCGCCGCCGCGAAGCTCCTTCCCGTGCCGCCGCAGATGAACACCCGTTTGCCCTCAAGCTTGGCGCGTATCCTGGCGACGAGGGGCTCTATCCTCGCGTGCTCGGCTTCGATGATTTTCTCCACCTCGGCCTCCTTGCCCAGCACCTTCGCGATACCCCGGTACCACTTGTCCGTATTGCGGATTCCGATCGGCATGACCGTATGCGAATAGGGAATGCCGTAGTCCTCTTCCAGGGTCTTCATGAACTCGTCGGCAAAGACCTTGCAGATGGACGTGGAGGCAACCGCCTGCGGGATGCGCTTTATCTTCTCCAGCGAGCTGTAGAAGGGGATGTAGTTCACTTCCGCCCCGATGAGGCCGAGCATACGCTCCATCTCCTTCTGGTCGGCGAAGCTCACGGTCGTCGGCGCGAAGAGGTTCACGAGGTTGGGGATGGTCTCCTTCTTCTCCTTCTTGAGGATGTACTTGTTGATTGAAAGGAAGGCCGCGTCAAAACCGCTCGCGCAGATCTTGCTCTTGAAGCCCTCGCAGTGGATGGGCACGAATGTCGTACCGGGGTATTCGGTCGCGAAGGAGCTTGCGAGCGCGTCGATGTCATCGCCGATGATTCCGGAAGCGCATGAGGCATAGATAAAAATCAGCTTGGGATTGTAGCGCTCCACGGCCTTCTTGACCGACTCGCGGAGTTTGGCCTCGCCGCCGAACACGACGCTCTTCTGGTCCAGGTTCGTCACGATGATGCGGGGATTCTTTATCTGCTTGATGCCCCGGTGCGCCTGGCCCACGCGGTACATGTCGACCGCCATAATCGTGCAGCCCACGCAGCCCTGCGGGGAATGCGCTATGAACACGGAGTCCTCCAGGCTCATCATCGCCGCCATGCTGTTTATCTGCTGGCACTGAAGCCCCTGCGAGAAGCTGCGGTCCGCCCGCTTCAGGCAGCCCTTCCTGAAGTTCTCCTCCGTGGAGGCGCTTGAACCTCCCAGGTCATTTACACGTCCGGGAACCGACTCCCTCACGCCAGAATACTGTGTCGCCATGCTTACCTCCGTGCCAGCGAGACATGGTTGTCCACGCTGTAAAAGTACTTCGTTATCTTCTCGAGTGCTTCCTGCACCGTGCAGTCAACGTCGAAACTCGCTATCGCCTTCTTCTCCAGCTGCTTGGTGACGTTGAAGCCTATCTTGGCCGCAACGACACAACGGCAGTCCGAAATGAGCTGGACCTTGGCGGACTGTCCGCCCCCCTGGCCGCATCCTCCGCCGACCGAGCCACAGCCGTCCCCGCTGCCGCAGGAAGCGACACCGCAGCCCCCCTCCGGGCCCCCTTCCTCAGCCCCGCCATAGTCGCGCGTCTCCGCAAGGGTGAAGCTTCCGTCATCGGAGACTTCGTAAATCAAGAAGGAAGCAGCCTCGCCGAAGTGCAGATCAACGTGAGCACCGTCGGAAGACGCAAGGGCAATTCTGTATGACATAGGCACCTCGGTCGTTCGTATAAAAACCTACGCTATTAGTAGGTAACAAGACTCTAGCATATAATACATAGTTAATCAATAGGTAATACGCATTATTTTGGGAATGTCCCCCACTTTTTCGGGAAGGCTGGCACGATGACCAGAAGGACCTGGAAAGGCAGGATGGGCAGGAGGCAGGATGGGCAGGAGGCAGGATGGCAGGGGCGCAAAATGAACAGCCCGGCCGGACAGCCAGGACGGACTGCCAGGCTGCCGCTTTCCGCACCGAGGCAGTTTACAACGGCGGGTAAAAAGCGGTATCATGCCCGCTAACGGAACTTGGAGAGAACCATGAAACAGATGAACATTGCATATGCCGTAAAGGACGGTCTGTACCTCAACCTGACGAACCGCTGCCCCTGTGCCTGCACCTTCTGCATACGGCAGGAAGGCGACGGAGTGTACGGCAGCAGCCCGCTCTGGCTTGAGCACGAGCCGACGTTCCAGGAGGTCACGGCAGCCCTGCAGAGCGCAGACTTTACCAGCTACAAGGAGATTATCTTCTGCGGCTACGGAGAGCCGACCGAAGCCCTTGACGTGCTGCTGCAGACCGCCCGCTTCATCCGGGAAAACGCGGACTGCAGGATACGGCTGAACACGAACGGACTCGGAAACCTAATCCACGGAAAGGACATAACCCCATCGTTCGAGGGCCTGCTGGACGCGGTCTCCATAAGCCTGAATTCAAGCGACCCGGCAACCTACGAGAAGAACGTCCGCCCCAGGTTCAAGGAGAAGGCCTTTCCCGCCATGCTGGAATTCGCCCGCCTCGTCAAAGCCCACGTTCCGTCCGTCACGATGACCACGGTCTCCACGACCATCAGCACGGAAGACGAGGAGCAGTGCCGGAAGCTCTGCGATGAGCTTGGCGTGCGCTACCGGATACGGGAGTTCTCCTGACAGGCCGCCTGATCAGGGAAAAAACGCCGCCCCTCGCCGATTCGCCCCTCCCCGCTCCGCCCCGGAAGCTACTGCTCGCGGGTGTACCGGACGCGGCACTCTATGGCGGCGAACAGGACGGCCACGAAGGAGATGTAGAAATAGGGAGCACCGAGGCTCGCGAAGTAATTGTATATGCCGTGGGTCAGGATTGCGATGAAAAGCGGCAGCAGGTGCACATCCTTGCTCTTCACCCCGAACACAAAAAGCCCGCCAAGACCCGCACAGAACACATGGATCACGACGGCCGTCACCATACGCAGGCCGATCCGCTGGGTTCCGCCGATAAGGTACAGGAATGACTCCAGGCAGCCCAGGGCAAGCCCTGCGGTCAGGGCACAGAGGAAGAAGACCTTCTTGGCCCTCGCCTCGCCCAGGCTCACCACGCTGGAACGGTAGGGCAGGATGAAAAGCAGGGCGGCCTTGACGCATTCCTCGATAAGGCCGGTCAGGACGATTGCGCTGATGAGCACCCCTTTGAGGCCGTCCATGTTCAAAAGCTTGAAGCCCTTTATGGCGGACTGCAGGGCAGCAATCGGAAGGACCGTCAGCATGCCCAGCAGGCAGGCAAGGAGGGCCTTCCAAATCCGGTAGTCCTTGCAGAGTATCGACACGCAGGCAACAAAGACGATGAGCGGCAGGAAGCAATAGACCGCCGAAAACAAAACCGTCTGCATCTTATTCCGACCTCCTTATCCTGTCCAGGACAAACTTCACCGTGGCGCGGGAGGATTCGAGGTCCTTTTCCCCGAATACCGCAAGGCGGAACACCGCGCTCTCGACAACCGACAGGATAAGGCCGTACATATCCTTTATCGGGAGCGTCCCGTCAAATTCCCCTCCGTTCCGTCCACGAATCAATATCACGTTTATGAAGTGCTGGAGCTTGACAATCCGCCGCTCCACAACCTCCTTCACGTTGCCCCCGCTCTTCTGCATCTGCAGCAGGTAGGGCAGCAGGACCTTGAACAGCCTGGCATTCTTCTCGCACTCGTCCAGAACGATGTCGAGCGTCAGATCAAGACTTTCCATCGCGCTCGAATCCTCGTCGCCGGCAATCTTGACGATGCGCTTCTCTATATTGGAGAGCAGCTGCTTTATGCTCCAGCGGAATATCTCCCGCTTGTTCTTGAAGTAGATGTACAGCGTCGTCCTGGTGATGCCGCAGCGGTCGGCGATCTTCTGGAAGGTGACGTCCTCGTAGCCCTCCTCGACGAAGAGGTCAAAGGCCTTTTCGAGAATCTCCTCCTTTCTCTTTTCGTGCTCAATCAGAACCGCCATCTTTTCCGCCGTGCCTATCTGCCAGTATAGATGTAGAGCGTCGTATCCAGGTTTCCGGCCTTGATGGACTTGAGCCTTTCGGCATAGCGGCCTATATCCTTCTGGAAGCCCTTCTTGCTGGTGATGACCCCGACGCTCCAGCCGGGAAAGTTGTCAAAGAGGGCGGACATCCGGGCGTAGAGGTCGGAAGCCTCCTTCTCGTCCCCCATACGCTCTCCGTAGGGAGGATTGCAGAGCAGCACGCCCGGGTCGTCGCACGGGGCCTTCACCCCGGCCACATCACCCACGGTAAACACCGGCCGCTCCAGCTTGGCGTCGCTGCCGATCAGCTGCAGGGCCCGCCCCGCCATGACGGCCGCATGCTCCGCGTTCTTCTGGGCCTTCCTCACCGCGTCCGGGTCAACGTCGCTCCCCGAAATACGGCACAGCACGTCGGTACGAATCTTGGCGGCAAGCTCCTTCTTTATCTGCAGGGCCCTGTCGGCCTCATAAATCTTGAGATTCTCGTAGGCAAAGCTCCTGCCCAGCCCGGGAGCCACGTCATGGGCGAACAGGAAGGCCTCTATAGGGATGGTGCCGCTTCCGCAGAAGGGGTCGTGGAGGGGCAGCTTGCGTTTCCAGAAGAGCTCCTGCAGCAGGACGGCGGCCGTCGTCTCCCGTATAGGAGCCAGCACCCCGGCCGTCCGGTAGCCCCGCTTGTGCAGCGGCTCCCCGCTCGTGTCCAGCAGCAGGTGCGCCCTGTCGTTCTCCAGGTAGACGCGGACATCGCACTCCGCGCCGCTCTCCGGCATGGAGGAGACGTTGTACTTGTCACCGAGCTTCTGATAGATCGCCTTCTGTATCATGCCCTGCACCGCATGCTCGCTTTCCAGTGCAGACCGGTAGGTCCTCACCTTGTCCACGCGGACCCGGCTGTTCAGCCGCAGGCAGTCCTGCCAGGGGGCGGCATAGCAGCCGTCAAAGAGCGCGTCAAAATCCGGCGCGTCGTAGGAGGCCATCTGGATGTAGACCCGGTCTGCCGTGCGCAGGCAGAAGTTGGCCCGGTATATGACGTCATCGTCGCCTTCAAACGAGACCCGGCCGGGAGCATTTCCTGCGAGCTTATACCCCAGGAGCTTGATTTCGTTGCCTAGAATCTTTTCCGCGCCGACAGCGCACAGGGCCACATACGTATTCATGCTGACACTTTAACACTTTTTGCCAAATTGTTCAACGATATACCGTCTGGCTCCAGCGGCCACAATCGCCCCGCTCAACAAGACGCCCCGTCCTGAACGACAGGCCCCACAATCGCCCCCTCCCCTAAAGCGGCGAAATATGCTAAGCTTCCAGCCATGAAGATGACTCTCATGGGGACGGGGACCAGCCACGGAGTTCCGGTCATCGGCTGCGACTGCGCCGTATGCAGGTCCACCGACCCCCGCGACACCCGACTGCGCTGCTCCGCCTACATCACCGAACCCGCCCGGATCGTCATAGACACGGGGCCGGAGTTCCGCCTGCAGGCCCTGCGGTACGGCATACGGGCCCTGGACGCGGTGCTGCTGACCCACGGCCACGCCGACCACCTGCACGGACTGGACGACCTCCGCATCTTCAGCCACACCTGCTCCTCCGATGCAAACCCGTCAAACCCCCGGAGCATGGAGACCGAGGGCAAGGGAATCGCCATATACGCAAACCCAACTTGCATAGAGGACGTGAAGTACCGCTTTGACTACGTGTTCAAGGACGTGCAGTTAGGAGGGGGCAAGCCCAAGCTGGACATGGAGGACAACTCCTGCTTCACGGCAGGAAAGCCGCTGGTCATCAACGGCCTGGAGATACTGCCCGTCCCCCTGCTGCACGGCAGGCTGGACGACTCGGGCTACCTGCTGTCGGAAACGTCCCCGCGCGACGGCAGGAGGCACAGCATAGCATACCTTACGGATTTGAGTTCCATTCCTGATGCATCTGTCGGATTGATAAAAGAAAACGCAGGCCTGCTGGACCACCTGGTCATAGACGCCATACGGGTACGGCCCCACGCGACGCACTTCAACTTCAGCGGCGCGCTTGACCTGGCCGAACGGCTGGCCCCGCGCCACACATGGTTCATCCACCTGACGCATGACCTTTCGCACCTGCAGCTGGAGGAATTCTCCGCCGCAATCCTGCACGAATACCCGGTCCTGCGCCAGACCGTCCAGGAAGGAGGTTCTGTCGCCCCCGCCTACGACGGCCTGGTATTGGAAACCTGAGCCAGCGGGCCTGTTCCAAAAGCCCGCCGTGGCCCTCTGCCTTTGGAAGCGGCTCCCCTAGTTGAGCTTGGAGATGAGGCTTTCCACCCTGCTGCCAAGGCTGGCCGCAAGGTACACGTCCTCCATGGAGCCGATTATGCCCTTCATGTGGTCCAAGACATACCTGGCCAGCTCCAGGCCGTGGTTCTCCTTGGCGTCCTCCGGTTCGGAGAAGGGATTCTCAAGGTCAAAGTCCTTCCTCCACGCCTCGGAGACCGCCATGAGCCCCGGCTTGCCTTCCAGGCGGGAGATGAGCCACTCAAGCTTGAGCCTGTCCTCGCCCCGCATGAACTCGGCCTTCTTGTCCTCGGGCAGGTAGTCGGCCAGGCCCTTGAGCTGCTTGAGCATGTCCGCCGTCTTCTTATATTTTTCAGCCGCGCTCCGGTCTATGATGGCATCCTCAATCTCGGACAGCTCCATCGCAAGTTCGTCCTTCTCGCCGTCCTGCAGGAAGCTGTCAAAATCGTCGACGTCCTCGACCACGTCGGGCTCCTCTATGTCACCGTCTGAAGGCGGAAGGTCCTTCGGCTCCTCCAGCGGCTCGCCCTCCATGTCCTCAGGATCAAGCTCGAGCTCCTCCGGTTCGGGCAGCTCCTCCTGCTCCTGCTCAGGAATCTCGTCCTCTTCCTCGGCCTCCGCAAGTTCATCCGGACCTGGCAGGACCTCCGACTCAGCCTCGGCTTCCTCCTCGGCCTCAAGCACGTCCGGCGCAAGCTCCTCGTCCTCGCCCAGCTCCTCAAGTTCCTCGGCCTCAGGCTCAAGCTCCTCGGCCTCGACCTCAGGCTCGTCCT
>CAMJAJ010000046.1 GCA_946403565.1 uncultured Treponema sp.
GCCCGGTGAGCAGCAGGTCCTCGCGCTGGTTCATCATGCCCTCGTCCACCAGGAAGTACTCCTGCTCCGGGCCCACGGTGGTGATGGGCCGCACGCCCTCGTGGCCGAACAGCTTCAGCACCCGCAGCGTCTGCCGGTTGATGGCCTCCATCGAACGGAGGAGCGGGGTCTTCTTGTCCAGGGCCTCACCGGTGTACGAGCAGAACGCCGTCGGAATGCAGAGGGTACCGTCCTTTATGAATGCGTATGACGTGGGATCCCAGGCCGTATACCCCCTGGCCTCAAAGGTGGCGCGGAGGCCGCCGCTCGGGAAGCTGGATGCATCGGGTTCGCCCTGCACGAGCTCCTTTCCGGAGAACTCCATGATGACGTTGCCGTCCTTGGTCGGAGAGATGAAGCTGTCGTGCTTCTCCGCAGTCACTCCCGTCAGCGGCTGGAACCAGTGGGTGAAGTGCGTCGCGCCCTTCTCAATCGCCCAATCCTTCATGGCGTTGGCGACGACAGTGGCGACCGCGGCATCCAGCTTTTCACCGCCCCGAATCGTCTTCATAAGCTGCTTGAAGGTTTCCTTGGGGAGCCGGGCCTTCATGACCGACTCGTTAAAAACCATGCTTCCAAAAAGCTCCGTAACCATAGATTCCATCTTGTACTATCTCCTTGCGTGAATCCACGCCTTAATTTGAAAAAACAAAAAAGGCCCCGCGACTCCTCTTCCCGGGCAGGCCGAGCCTGTCGGAAGTGAAATCACGGCGCCTTTGCCGAGATAAAAAAAGACGTCCTAGAAGATACTCTGCTCCCGCAGAACTTCCTCTAAGACGTCTTTGCCTTATGTCGACAGTTATATCGCTTCTCACTAAAAATGTCAATAGCTCCCCCTTGCCATTTTTCCCGATACACTATATCGTTGTATCGAGGTAGAAGATGTATACACAGCAGGATGTTTTGGATTTCATTCAGGAGGAGGACGTCAAGTTCATCCGTCTCGCCTTCTTTGACCTGTCGGGAAAGCAGAAGAACATCTCCATAATGCCGGGTCAGCTGCAGCGGGCCTTCAGCGATGGAATCAGCTTTGACGCGTCGTCCGTGGAAGGCTTTCAGAAGCCCAACAAGTCAGACCTTTTCCTGCACCCTGACCCGTCCACCCTCGCCATAATCCCCTGGCGGCCTTCCACGGGAAAGGTGGTCCGCATGTTCTGCGACATACGGTACCCCGACGGCCGCCCTTACGAAAAGGATTCCCGCCACCTCCTCAAGAAGGCGGTGGAATATGCCAGGCAGGAGGGCTACGATTTCCAGATAGGGACGGAGATGGAGTTCTACCTCTTCAAGCTGGACGAGGAAGGAAATCCCAGCACGCAGCCATTCGACCATGCGGGCTACATGGACATAGCCCCGGACGACCGGGGCGAGAACATCCGCCGCGAGATATGCTTCACGCTGGAGCAGATGGGCATAACGCCGGAATCCAGCCACCACGAGGAGGGACCGGGGCAGAACGAGATAGACTTCCACTATGCCGACGCGCTGACCACGGCCGACAACACGTCCACCTTCAAGTGGATCGTGCGCACCAAGGCCGTGACGAACGGCCTGTACGCGGACTTTTCCCCCAAGCCCCTGGAAGGTAAACCGGGGAACGGCATGCACGTGAACATCTCCATACACAACACGAAGGGCGAGGACAACAGGGAGCTTCTGAAACACGCCCTGGGCGGCATCCTCAAGCACATAGAGGAGATAAGCCTGTACCTGAACCCCACGGAAGGCTCCTACAGGCGGCTCGGCACGGCAAAGGCCCCCATGTACGTCTGCTGGGGCAAGGAGAACCGCTCGCAGCTCGTCCGCATTCCGGCGACCAAGAACGATGTCCGCCTGGAGCTGCGTTCTCCGGACCCCATGGCAAATCCCTACATCTCGTTCGCCATGCTCATACACGCCGCGCTTGACGGAATTCGTGAGCAGCTTCCGCTTCCGCCGGCAACTGAGGAAGACCTGTCCAGCGCGCCCGAAAGCGTCACCGCAAAGTTCAGAAAGCTTCCCAGGACGCTGGAAGAGGCACGGGAAAAGGCCGACTGCGAGTTCGTGAAGAAGGTCTTGGGCTAACGCTGCCTACGGAAGTATATGGACGCTGACTCAACAAAGGTTCTTTTTGTCAACAGGGACGCGAAGCTTTCCGTCCTCATCAAGCAGGTGCTGACGCCTCCCCTCTTCGAGCTCGTGGAGATCTCGAACTTCAACGAGGCGCGCCGCCGCCTGGTGGACGAAAACTTCGGACTCATAATCGTGGACTTCGCCGAGGGCGAAGGGCAGGACTTCGCGGCGGAGACGCGGGAGCTTTCCTCCACCGTCCTGCTCCTCATCCCCAACGAGCTGTTCGACCAGGTCTCCTACCGCACCGAGTCCTACGGCATACTGCCGGTCACGAAGCCCTTCGACATGTTCTACTTCTACAACATGATAAAGGTGGCCCTGGCGGTGCAGGCGAAGTTTGAACAGCTGGCCTACAAGACGGTCCAGCTCAGGAACAAGCTGGAAGAGATTCGCATCGTGAACAGGGCCAAGATGCTGCTGATTTCCCACCGGGGCATGAGCGAGGAGGAGGCACACCGCTACATCGAGCAGACGGCGATGAACCGCTGCGCCAAGCGGATTATGGTGGCGCAGGAGATCATCAGCAGCAACGGGGCGGCCCCGGACTAAGACGTATTTGAAAACGGCCCGGAATCAAGCAGGCCCGTAGAAGGCCATCCGGGTGCGACTAACGGCAGGTTGAACGAGGGCCGACGACCGGCCAATCAGTCGCAACAGCCCTAGAGGGAGGTCGGCACATCCTTGATCTTCGTGTATTTCCAGTCGTAGGCGTGGCTGCCGGGAAGACCGGAGGCAATCCGCTCGTTCTCCTTGGACAGCTGGAACTTCACCAGCTGCCGGAACACATCCATAAGCGGCTCGGGATCGAGCTCCGGGGAAAGCAGGGATGCGGCCTGCAGCTCCTTGATCAGATAGTAGCAGGACTCGATGCTTGAGACGCAGTATTCCTTGGGCTCCTTCTTGAACGTATAGATGCTCCGGTAGCTCCCCGAAAACGAAAGCTTAGGCAGGGCCAGCACGTTGCGGGAAAGCTTTATCATCTTCTTGGAGCATGCCCAGGTGGAATCGATTATGATGACGAGCAGCTTCCGGCCGCCCAGGATGTCCCGGAAGCCCTCCTTCCCTGCGGTCCATGCGTCCGGGCCGGGATACAGGAGGACGGGATAATAGGACGGGTCGGCAAGCAGGGCGTTCAGGCGCTTATTCTCGGAAAAGTCCACGCCCACCAGGATCTCGCTGCCTTCCAGCGTGAGGCTGGCCAGACGGCCCGTACCGGTACGCTGCCGCTTCGCCTCCTTGGGATGCATGAGGAAGACGAACTTCACGCCGCTGTCGAACCGCCTGATGTACTTGCAGTAGCAGGAAGAAATCGGGCGCAGGCAGCTGTAACAGATGGTGCGGACCGCTTCCGCCCCCTGACCTGCCTCCGCCCGCCCGGCCTCGTTACGCATTCAGCATCTTCAGGATGGCGTCCTTGGGGACGGCCCCCACCTGCTGCCCGGCGACCTGACCGCCCTTGAAGGCGATGAAGTTCGGTATGCTCATGATTCCGTACTTCTCCGCCAGCTCAGGGTTGTCGTCCACGTTGACCTTGCAGACCTTTGCCTTTCCGTCAAGCTCGGCCGCAATCTCCTCCAGCACCGGCCCCATCATCTTGCAGGGTCCGCACCAAGGGGCCCAGAAATCCACGAGAACGGGAACAGGGCTGTTCAGCACCTCCTGCTCAAAGTTCGACTCGTTCAGCTCAAGCGACATAGCGCACCTCCTTGAAAGGACATCTCGGAAAACCCGCCAAAGGCAAGTTTTTAGAGCTGCCCCTAAATCTTACGGCCTTAAAGTTATAGAAAAAACACCTTTTTATCAATGCAAAAGCAATGCGAAAGCCATGCTTTTAGCAAGCACCGTCTACCACGCACGACCCCGGGCTGCCCTCAGCGTCCGAAATGCCCCATTATCAAATTGTAGGCCACGGAACCAGGGCGGGGAATGGAAGGCAGCGCATCACGGCGGAACCATGCCGCGTCCAGAAGCTCCTCCTCCTGCATGACGATCTCGCCCGCCTTGTAGTCCGCGACAAAGGCGAACATCAGCTGGTCGGGGAAGGGCCAGGACTGGCTGCCAACATAGCGCAGGTTCTGAATCTCTATGCCGGTCTCCTCCTGCACCTCCCGGGAAACGGCATCTTCAATCCGCTCCCCCATCTCCACAAAGCCCGACACGCAGCCGTAGAAATCGTTCTTAAAATTGCGGTTCTTCACGAGAAGGACCTCATCTCCCCGGCTCACGAGGACGATGACGGCAGGCTCTATGTGCGGAAAATCCAGACGGCCGCAGGCAGGATTGCTACAGCGCATGGCCGTCTCCTTCGCGTCAAAGGCAAGCCTGGAGCCGCAGCGGGGGCAGAAGCGGTATATCGCGAGCAGGCTCAAAAAGCCGTGGGCACGGGCGGCAAGGGAGCCAAGGCGGGACGGAATGCCCTCCCGCTGCTCCTCCTCCGTCTTGGTCAACCAGAAGAACTCTCGCAGGGGAATGAAGCTGCAGCCGTCGGGCGGCTCCAGCCCGTCCTCCATCATCAAGGCGGCGTAGCCATAATCCCGCTCGGTGAACAGGCGCGGATGGGAAGCATCCTTCCTGCAGGACTCTGCCAGCCGGGAAAAGAGGCCCCCGGCGACAAGCCGTTCCTCCCAAGGCAGGCTCGCGTCGGAGCGCACGAGGATATCGTTTCCCCGGAATGCAAAATGGAGCAGGTTCTCTGACGGGGCTGTCCCCGCAGGGGACTCCCCCTCCCTGTATTCGGTGAGCGGCATAGCGGTAGCTTCCCTTCCTAGTACTGCAGCTGCCTGCCGTTGGCCTCGCAGTAGGCGGCCCACTCGTCGTCATCCATCGTGTAGGTCATGTACTGCAGGCCGCCGCGCTTGACCAGGTCGTTGATGTAGAAGTCAGCCCCGTTGACGACCCGCTGTGACATCATCACGTTGGAATTATGATAGCGGACGGGAATCATGTTGTAGTAGGACAGCAGCTTGCCCTCGCAGGAGGCCAGTATATAGTTCCGCATGTCGAACGGAGCGGAAGAGTACTCGCCCGTGCAGAGGGCCATGTACCAGCCGTACAGGCTCTTGGTCACAGACTTCCCGTCCAGCACGATCGTGTGCATCTCCTTTTCGGGGTCAAAGCCGTACTCGTTGAGCGCCTCCTGCGTGCAGTAGCACCAGAGCACGTCGTAGGGGTCGAACGAAGAACCGCCCCATGCGGTCATGGCGAGGTCCACGTTGCCGTTCTTCATGTTGTCATAGTAGTTCTGGTCAGTGACCTGCCTGACCGTAATCTTGCCGTCGAAGGGCGTGCCCCGGGCAGCCTCGTTTATGGCATCCTGCAGGTAGGCGACGGTCTGCATATATATCTCGTCCGAGCTGAAGGTGTGGAAGTCTATGAAGAATCGGTCGCCTGCCTTTGCGTCCCCGCTGGCGGCAAGCTCGCTCCACGCCTTCCGGAAGTAGCTGCGGGCGGCCTCGATGTCATAGCCCGTGATGTCCTCGTAGCTGTCCGTACCGTAGAAGTCCGTGAGCATGGCCTTGGCCTCGGGCGTGTCGCGGTAAAGGATGTTGTCATCGGGGTCGGCGACGAAGGAATAGTTTATCAGGCCGTAGCCCGGGGTGCTCCCCACGGTGACCGTGTCGCAGTACTTCTGCCGGTCCAGCGCGAGGGAAACGCCGTGACGGAAGTTGATGTTGGCGGGGGCAAGATGGTTCTCCCCGTTGACGTTCTCCTTCTTCAGGGCATTTCGGTCTATGTTAAAGCTGAACTTCCAGGTGTAGGAGAGCGGATTTATCAGATGATACTCGCTGGTGCCGTATTTCTCCAGGTCCTTGGCGACGAGCGAAGTGTCGTCAAGCTCCCCCTGCAGGAAGAGGGAAAGGATGGTCTGATGCTCCACGATGTACTGCACGTATATGCCGCTCGTCTGGTACTGGCCCACGTGCCTGCCGTCATGGTAGCCGCGCCAGCGCTCGTTGCGGGCGAAGGTCATGGACTTGTCCGCCTGGTAGGCGGAGATCTTGTACGGGCCGTAGGAGGCGAAGCTTTCCAGAGAGGTTCCGTAGCTGCTCTTCACCAGGTCACCGGTCTCCTTCTTGCCCGCCTCGTAGAGGTCCTCGCGCAGCAGGAGCAGGGAGCTGGAGTTGTACAGGAACATGAAGGGCGAGAGGGAATTCTTCAGAACGATCGTAAAGCTAAGGTCGTCGTCCCGTATGAAGCCGACATCATCCCAAGAACCCTCCCCTTTGTAATACGCCTCCGCTCCGACGATGGGCAGGGAGTCCGCGTACAGGATGCTCGCGCGGTAATTCTTCATCTTGGGGTTCAGGAACTGCTGGGCGGAATAGATGAAGCTGGACGCGTCTATCTTCTGACCGTCGTCCCAGCAGAGGTCATCGCGGAGGCGGATCTTCCAGGCATAGCCTTCCTTCGCGTCAGAAGGAATTCCGTAGCGGCCGGCGTAGGAGGCGGTCACGTCCGCAGGCATATCCACCGCCATGCCCGGCTCTATCACGAAGCCGTCACGCGTCCCGTTCAGGTTGAACTCGTAGAGGGCGTCGCAGGCATAGTCCAAGGGCAGGCTGTCGCTTGCCGTCTGCCAGTCGGTCGGACTCCAGGTGGAGGGTGCGGAACCGGTCGTGCGGTAGGTGTAATTCCCATTGAAAACGACAGGCGGCTCCTCCACGTTTTCGACCGGCGCGGGCGGTTCCTTTTTTCCGCATGAAAGCAGGAACACGGACAACGCAAACAAAAACACCACTCTACTGAATCTTTTCAAAACACGCCTACCTAGGGATAATTTGCAGGGGAACCCATCAGGGCACCTCTAAAACTCGCTTTCAGCGATTTTTAGAGGGTGCAGACACCCCCGAGCCTGTTTCAAAAGCCCACAGCTCCACACCGCTGCGACTTACGAGTCCACACCGCTGCGACTTACGAGCGTTGTGTGTGTGTGTGTATCGCTGTGCTTTTGAAACTCACTCCTTTAGGCATTTTACACGCAAACGGTACAATAGACAAGTGTTTTGCCCACGCCCACGGCTTTTTTTCGAGCAGGCGCACGCTACGGGGCTGGGGCAATCAAACGACGGGACTGGGGACCGCGGGACTGGCCCAGATGGCGGCAATCCTAGTAGGTCACCTCGCCATCGTGCGTGAGGAGGCTGGAAGAAAGCACGTCCTTGAGGGCAGCCACATCACCCGTGAGCTTCTCCTCGCTGTCTGTCCGCAGCTCCACGACAAGGTCCGTCTGACCGCCGGAAAGGGTGCGGGACTTGACCGTGTAGTGCCGGCAGTAGCGCTTCACGACCTCCATGACCGCCTGCTCCGCCTCATAGCCGGAGGCGGAAACGAGCAGGATCTTTGGCGCACGTCCGACCGGCAGGCGGTCCAGGACGAAGAGCAGCAGCGTGAGCAGGAAGGCGAGCACGGCGGCTATCTCGGCCAGGCCGGCCCCGCAGATTATCCCGGTCGCGATTGACCAGAAAAGGAAGACCAGGTCCATCGGTTCCTTTATGGCCGTGCGGAAACGGACGATGGAAAGCGCACCGACCATACCCAGGGAAATCACGATATTGGACTGGATGGCCAGGATCACCGAGGTCGTTATCAGCGTCAGCGCGGCGAGGGCAACGTTGAACGTCTTGGAATAGAAGGTCTTGCGCGTCAGGAGCCGGTAGGCGAAGAATATGTACAGGGAGAACACCGCCGCTATGATGAACGCGACGATGATGTTCTCCGGGGAACTGTCGTAGCGGGAGAATCCCTGCAGGAAGGATTTCTTGAATATGTCTTTGAACGTGCTCATATTTTCTTCCTCAATGTATCCTATGCGATTTTCTGCCCGCTCATGTTCAGCTTGCGGCAGAGGTAGTATTTGG
>CAMJAJ010000047.1 GCA_946403565.1 uncultured Treponema sp.
AGCCGCCCTTCTTCTTGAAGTCCGAGGGCAGGAAGCGGACGCGCCCTCCGCCGGCACGCTCCTCCAGCGACTTTCCAATCGCGTTGATCTTGCCCGCGTCCTTGAAGGGGCTTATGGAAAGCGTCGTCGTAAACCAGCCGAAGCCGTTCTCCAGGGCAAAGCGGTACGCCGCCTCCAGGCGCAGCGCATAGCAGCGGCGGCAGCGCTCCCCCTTCTCCGCCTCATGCTGCAGGGCCGCCTCCTCCCGAGCCCGCGTAGCCCGGTAGAAATCCTCCGGGTCGTAGCCGCCCTCGACGAGCCGTATGCCGCGGGCGGCGGGAAAGCGCGGCAGGAAGCACTTCAGCTCCTCCAGCCGCCGGTCGTATTCGGTTTGCGGGTGAATGTTGGGATTATAATAGAAGATGGTGATTTCAAAATAGGGCGCCAGATACTCGATGACGTAGGACGAGCAGGGGGCGCAGCAGGCGTGCAGCAGGAGGCCCGGCTTTCCTGCAATTCTTCCACCCGGCGGCTGCGATATGCCACCTGGCAGGCCACCGGCATCCACCGGCTTTCCCGCCGCCAGTCCGCCCAGGGATGCGAGTATCTGATCCAGCTCCCGCTCGTAGGGAGAGGTGCGCTTGGACATGGCGGACGCCGCGGCCGGCCCGTCAGGGCCTATTTCTTCAGCAGGGCGGCGAAGGGGTTGTAGGTCTCCCCATCGTCGTCGGAGGCATGCGCCTTCTGGTATTCAGCGGCGTTGTCCTGCTCCTCGTTGGAGACGACCGGCGAGAGGGAAATCTTCCTGTCCTCCTCGTCCACCCGATCCACGGTCACGGCAAGCTCGTCGCCCGGCTTGTAGACCTGCTTGAGGTTCGTGTTGCGCTCCACGGGAAGCTTGGAGATATGCACCAGGCCGTCAACGGCGGGAGCCAGGTTGATGAACAGGCCAAAGTCCGCCACGCGGCTGACCTTTCCCTCTATCTTGGTTCCCACAGGGAACTTATCGGCGATTCCGTCCCAGGGGTCGGCCTCCAGCTCCTTCATGCTCAGGGAGACCTTCTCCCTCTCCCAGTCCGCCCGTATGATCTTGGCCTCGACCTCCTGGCCGACCTTGAGCACGTCGTGCACGTCGCCCACGCGGACATGGCTTATCTCGGAGACAGGCAGCAGGGCCTCGAAGCCCTCGACATTCACGAAAGCCCCGTAGCTCTCGATCCTGGAGACGCAGCCCTTCACGACCGAGCCGAGCTGGAGCTTCTGGGCGAGCTTGGACTTCTGCTCGGCCGCCTGCTCCGCAAGGATGGCGCGGTTGGAAAGGACGACATTCCGTCCGTCGTTCTTGTACTCCTGGATCTTGAAGGTCAGGTGCTTGCCCACGTATTCCGCAGGCTCCTTGCGCTCGCGGAAGCCCATCTGGCTGTAGGGGCAGAAGGCCCGCGTCGTGCCGACCATGACCTCAAAGCCGCCCTTGATCTCCTTGGTGACGTGGCCCTCCACAGGAACCCCGTTCTGGAACGCGCTTCCCAGCATGTCCTTGCCCGCATTCTGTCCGGCGAGCTTGGTCGTGAAATGCAGCTCGTCCCTCGTGGCCGAAGCAAAGTAGACCTTGATGCGGTCCCCTTCCTTTATGGAGACATTGCCCGCATCGTCGGTGAACTCTGACTTGTCAACGAAACCCTCGCTCTTGAGGCCGAGGTCAATGAAAACCGTATCCGACGAGATGGCGACAACGGTGGTCTCCACCATCTGTCCTGGTTCAAACTGATTCTTCATAGTAAACAACCCTTATCCGAGCAGCCCCAGCCGTCCAGACGGACGCCTGAAGCAGGCTCATTCGTTCTGCTCATCCTTTTTGCCTTTCTTTGACTTTTCAGGCTTCTCCTGATAACCCGACTCTTCGGCCTTCCGCTGCTCCACCAGGCGGTCCACACCACGGGTGCCAAGGTTTATGGAGAAGCCGACAAAGACCTTTGCGGTCGCCTGGTTGTCCGTCTCGTAGTTGAACCTCGTTCCGCCGTAATTCATGTGTGAATGGCTGAATTTGACGCTCTGGAAATCGACTCCGACGTTCAACCCGACAAGGTAGGTCGGCTTCGCTATGATCCAGCAACGGTAGCCCAGGTTGAAGTTGTAGCCGATGTTGCGCTCCTCCAGCTTGACGGTCACCCTGTCGGCGGCCACCCCCCAGGTGTCCGGCTTGGTGAACTCCGAACGGCGCAGGGTGAACATGGCGGACGGGAAGAAGCTGAACGAGTGCCTCCTGCCCAGGTTGAGCCGGAGCACCGGCCCCACGCCGATGTTGTATTCAATCCCGCTGTCCAGGTCTATGTCCAGGTCCGGAATGCCGGAGGCCCCGGTGGTATCGAAATCCGAAAAGGTGTATGTCGTGAACTTGCTGAGGCTGCCGTCCACCCCGACCCCCAGGTCGGTGAAGCCGAAGGGAGACCCCAGGAATGAAACCACCGTCGCCTTGCCGCCCAGCGGAGTCTTTGTCTTCCGGTTAAACTCCTCCATCCCCAGGTAGGTGATGTCGTCGTCGGAAACTTTAAGCGTGTCGGTGTTTTTGAAGGTGTTCTCGTAGCTTACCGAGAGTTCCCAGTCCCCTGCATGGGCAAAGGCGGAGATGAATGCCAAGGAAACGATTATCAATAATTTTCTTGAGCAGTGTTTCATTTTGGGCCAGTATACAAAATTTTGAGAGATACTTCAATAGTCCGCATGGAAAAAGCGCGGAAATCAGGGGAGGTAGTTTCACACGCCCCTCCTTCCGCACTTCGCGTTGAAAACCGCCCTAGAAAGCGATATACTATCCTTCATGCGATTCATCCACACAGCGGACTGGCACCTGGGCAACAGGATGCACGACACGGACAGGATAGCGGAGATGTCGTCCTTCCTGGCCTGGCTCAAGGAAGAGATTGTCAGGCAGGAAGCCGACTGCCTGGTCATAGCGGGGGACATCTACGACGTGGCAAACCCTCCGAACGATGCCAAGAAGCGGTACTGCGCCTTCCTGGCCTCCCTCATCGGGACCTGCTGCCGCAACGTCATCGTCGTGGGAGGCAACCACGACTCCGGCAGCCTCCTGGACACGGAGAAGGAGCTCTTCGAGGCGCTTGACATCCATGTGGTGGGATCGCTTTCAAAACTGAAGCCGGAGGACCTGCTCTTTGAGCTGAAAGACAGCGGAGGGAAGACCATCGGCATAGCCGCCGCAGTCCCCTTTGCGCGGGAAATAGAGCTGCGGGACTACCTTGAGGGGGAAGCGACAGACGGGACCGTGTGCGACGCGGCCTACGGAGCCCTCTACCGGCGGCTCTGGGAGGCTGCCGACCGGATGAGGGCGGGACGGCAGATTCCCGTCATAGCGACCGGCCACCTCTATGCGGCCAAACTGGAAGGGCGGTTCGCGGACTGCACGGACACCGGGGGGTTCGACGACGGCAGCAGGGCCATCGACATACTGGGCAACCTGGGCCTGGTGAGTCCGACCGTGTTCCCGCAGGAGTTCGACTATGTGGCCCTGGGGCACATCCACTACACGACGATGGTCGCGGGCAATCCCAAGATCCGCTATTCCGGCTCGCCCTTCGTGCTGGGCTTTGACGAGGCGACCATCCCCCGCCACGTGCTCTGCGTGGACTGCGAAGCGGGCAAGACCGAGGTCAAGAAGGTCGTCGTCCCCGCGTTCGCCCGTTACCGGCGGCTGGAGGGCGGAATCACCCATATAAAGGAAGAAATCGAGGGCCTGATTGCCGCGGGCAGCGGGTCTGACGGGCTGAAATGCTACCTGGAGCTGTGCTACGAGCGCAGGGCCGGGGACCCGGGGCTTGACGCCCTTGAGGATGCCGTGGCCCAGCTCCCCCCGCATATCCGCGTGGTCAGCTGGAAGCGGAAAGATGCCCGGGCCGCGATACGCCGCGAGGGGACGCTGGACGACAAGGAGCTCAGGAGCCTGAGCGACGAGGACATCTTCACCAGCCTGATCCTGGACAATCCCCGCTGCCCCCCTCCTGAGCAGGAGGACGCCAGGAAGGAGTGGCTTGCCAAGTACCTGCCGCTCTTCCTGCAGGTCGCGGGAGAGGTCGAATCCGAAGGGGAGGCGAGATGAGGATACTGAAGATAGAGCTGGAAAACCTGAATTCCCTCAAAGGCTACTGGTGCATAGACCTGGAGCACCCCGACTACAAGCGGAACCACGACCTCTTCGTCATATCCGGGCCGACGGGAGCGGGCAAGACGACCATCCTTGATGCGATAACCCTTGCCCTCTACGGCTGCACCCCCCGGCAGGAGTCGCTTGCCAGCAGCAACGACATCATGACCCTGCACACGGCTTCCTGCATGGCGCGGGTCACCTACCGCTGCAGGGCCGGGACCTTCATCTCCGAGTTCCACCAGAGGAGGGCGCGGGACAAGGCCGACGGCAATCTGCAGACGGAGGAATGTCAGATTACGGATGCGGCAAGCGGGGATGTCATTTGCCCGCCGTGCAGGGCCAGTGTATTGGCCGAGAAAACCGAGCGGATCATACAGCTCAGCTACCGGCAGTTCTGTGCCTCCATCATGCTCGCCCAGGGAGAGTTCGACAGATTCCTGACCGGTGACGACCGGGAGCGCGCTGCAATCCTTGCGAAGATTACGGGGACGGAGCGGTTCAAGCTGATCGGCGCCCGTGTCGGGGAGCAGGCAAGCGAGAAGCAAAAGGCCCTGAAACTCGCCGAGGCACTCTATCAGACGCAGGCGCAGAAGCTTCTGGACGGGGAGCGGATTGCGGCGCTGGAGAAGGAGATGGCCCTGCTGGAAGAAACGCTTGCCCGGAACGATGAGGCCATGCGGGAGGTCAGTTCCGCCCTCATGTGGCTGCGCCAGCGCGACGAGTGCGCGGCGAAGCTGGAGCTGGCAAAGCGGGAACGGCTCTCGTATGAGGCGGACCGGAAGGCATTCGGCGACGGCGAGCAGACCTTGGGGCGGATTGAAAAAGCCCGCTCCTGCAAGGCGGAATATCAGGGGCTGTTCCAGATCCGCGAGGGGCGGAAGCAGGATTCGCGTGCCCTGGAGCAGGCCAGAAGCACGCTCGGCAGTCTGGAGCAGGAGCTTGCCGCATCCGTAACCCAGGCTGAGGAAGCCGGTGCCAACTGTGCCCGGATTGAGGCTGCCGTGGAAGCCGCCCGCCCCCTGTGGAAGCTTGTCCGTGAGAAGGACGGCCAGCTCCGGCTGGCAGCCCAGAAAGAGAAGGCGGCGCAGGCTCAGGAGGAGGAAGGCAGAAAGCGGCTGGATACGGCCGTATCCGGCCAGGCTGCCTTGCAGAAAGAGCTTTCGGATTTGCAGACGCAGCTGGCCGGGGTGGATGCCTACCTTGCTGGGAATGCCTCTGACGAAGAACTTTCTTCCCTCATACCGTCCCTGTCAGCCCTCAGGGACAGATGCTCGGATAGGTTTGACAAGATAGAAATCCAGGAGAACAGCCTGAATCTCGCCAGAGCAGAGAAGGAGAAGCTGCTTGCGAAGAAAGCGGAGGACGAAGGGCGGCTCCGGGAAGCGGACGGTCAGCTCAAGTCCCTCATCTCCAGCAAGTACGAGTCCGTCGCCCGCATACTCAGGGAGGGGCTTCAGGCGGGCAAGCCCTGTCCTGTCTGCGGTTCCCGGGACCATTCCCTTGCGGCGGGCGGACAGGAGGCGGCCGGGGGTGGTCTGAGCCAGGAAGAGCGGACACTCGGGGCGGACATCCTGTCCCTGAGCCATGCCATTGACAGGGAACGGGAGGCCGTACAGGAGGACGAGAAAGGAATCCTCCTGCAGGAGCAGAAAATCGGCCAGTGCGAGAAGGACATCGCGAGCCTGAAAGCGGAGCAGGCGGCGGATTCCGCAAAACTTCTTTCTATTATAAAGGGCTGTTCTGTGGAGGCTTCCGGACTGGAGGCCGCGAAGGACAAGCCTGCGTTCAAGGCCGCATTCTCCTCCGTCCTGTCCGCCCTTGAGGGCAGGAAGACGGCCTTTGATTCCAGGAAGCTCCGTAAAATCCAGCTGGAGAAGGACATCCAGGGCAGGCAGAGCAGCCTGGATTCCATAGACGTAGATGCCCGGAAAAGCGAATATGAGGAGGCCCGGCAGGCACACCTCCGCGTAGTGCAGGAGCTTGCCGTTCTGGACGACGAGCGGCTCAAGCTCTTCGGGAACAAGGTCGTGGACGAGGAAGAGTCCGCCCTTGTCAAGGAATCCGACAGGCTCCGAAAGGAGAAGGAAGCCGCCGACAAGGCGTGCAGCGGCTTGCGGCAGAAAAAGGCTACCTTTGAGGGGCAGGCCGCACAGCTGGACAGGCGGCTTGCCGAGGCTGCCGGACAGGAGGAGCAGGCTGCCGCCCGCTTCCGGGAGGCCCTGGAACGCGCGGGCATTGCGGGCGAGGAGGAGTACCTCAGCTTCATACAGGACGAGCTACGCTATGAATCCCTCCGCAGCAAGGCCGAGGAGCTCAAGGAACGGGACGCCAGGACGGCGGCCAATCTGGAATCCGCAGAGAAAGCCCTGAAGGACTGCCTTGCCCAGAACAAGACCGACCGGAGCCTTGCGGAGCTGGAGGGACAGAGGAAGGAGCTTGAAGCGGTCGCTTCGACAGGTCGTGAGAAGATAGGCCAGGACAGGCAGATTCTGGAGGACAACGAGAAGAACAAGGCGGAGGCGGAGAAGGGGCGGGAAGCCTACGAAGCGGCCCGCGAGGAATACGAGAACTGGCGGGTGATGAAGGACATGGTCGGCATAAAGGACGGCAGCGAGCTTGAGGTCTTCGTCCAGTCCCTCGCCTTTCAGAACCTGCTCGTCAAGGCCAACCGCTACCTCTTCGACATAACCGGCCGCTACCAGCTGGTGCAGGTTCCCGGCAGCGTGGGCTTCATGGTGCAGGACGTGAACTTTACGGGTGACAAGGATGACCGCCCGGTCTCCAACATGAGCGGGGGCGAGAAGTTCATCATCAGCCTCTCCCTCGCGCTCGGCATTGCGGAGATGGCCAGCCGGAGCGTCAGCGTGGACTCCCTCTTCTTGGACGAAGGCTTCGGCACCCTGAGCGGCAAGCCCCTGACCCAGGCAGTGGACGCGCTCAAGCAGCTGCAGCGGTCCGGCAAGATGCTCGGCATAATCACCCACGTCGATGCCGTCATAAAGGAGTTCGACCAGCAGATAGAGGTGCTGCCCGTCTCGGGCGGCTTCAGCGGGCTCCAAGGTTCGGGGATAAGCCACGAGAAAGTAGTTACCGGCCCGATAACTGCCAGTTCAGCCACTGCCGGCCCCGCGGCAGCAAACCGTCCGGCGGTCAGCAATGGTCCGGCCCAGGGCGAGCTTTTCTAACAGGAGGAGGCCATGCCGTTCTGCTCTCTTTCCACCGTGAATTTCAGGAACCTCGACAACGCGACGATTGACCTGCTTGCCCGCGAGGTCTTCTTCACCGGCGAGAACGGTCAGGGCAAGAGCAACCTGCTGGAGGCCCTGTACTTCTCTTCCTACGGCTCGTCCTTCCGTACCCACCTGGACGGGGAGATGATACGGAACGGAGAGTCGGGCATGTCCGTCCGCACCCTCTACAAAGGGGAAGGTGACGAAGGACACACCTCCTTCATCAGCCTGGAAGGAGGCAAGAAGAAGATGGAGCGGGACGGCAAGATTGTCCGCGACCGCAAGGACCTCGTGTCCGCCATGCCCTGCGTCCTGTACAGCCACGACGACCTGGACTTTGCCAAGGGCACTCCGGAACGCAAGCGCTTCTTCATCGACCAGACCCTCTCCATGTACGACGTGCTGTATATAGACCTGTCCAGACGCTACCGGCGGGTGCTCAAGAGCCGGAACCTCTGCCTGAAGGACCGGAACCTCTCCCTCTTGGACAGCTACGACCTGCAGCTGGCGCAGAACGGGCTTGAAATCCAGAAACGGCGCAAGATGGCG
>CAMJAJ010000048.1 GCA_946403565.1 uncultured Treponema sp.
CCGCGACAGGTTGTAGCTGGCGATCCAGTAGTCGGGGCGGGCGAGCGAGAGCGCGACGTAGCAGACGCAGACGGCGACGAATCCGTAGCGGAAGAGGGGGAAGCGGCGCAAGAAGACCTGCACGACCTGCCCGGCAAGCAGCAGTGCCAGGACGGCGAGCGTCCACAGGACAAGGACGCGCAGGAAGGTCAGCTGCCCGTAGTGGCCGATGTAGCGGAACATGCGGAGGGCGGCGGAAGCGATCATCACGTAGGTGCAGGCACAGAAGACGGAAAGCAGGACTTTCAGCGGGATGCAGTCCCCGAAGCGTGCCAGAACCGCCTGCACGATGATGACGTTTATGATGCTGACCGCAAGCAGCTGGAAGAAGCCCTCGCGCGCCGTTCCGGCATATGAGACCGTCCCCTCCGGCGGAGGGACGAACTGGCTGCACACGAAGCTGACGTAGACAAGGCAGAAAAGGGTCAGCATGGTCAGCGCGACTGCGGCGGGGAACTGCCGCTTCTCCTTCACTTCGGAAGGGAGATTCCGCTTGACCAGGAATCGGCTCGTGCAGTAGGAGGCAAGGATTGCCGCCAGGGTGAACAGACACACCCGTGCTGCGGGGGCGGCCTGTACGTGGCCGAACAGCCAGCCCAACTGCGCGGCATAGCGTTCGTCCGCCGAGCAGAGCAGGGATATGACGAGCGCGAGCAGCGGGGCGGAGATTGCCGCGCCCGCAAGCACGGAGAGGGCGGTCTTGCTCCCCTTCCCCGTCGCCTTTTTCCACGCCAGCAGGTCGCTCACCGCATCGCCCAAAGATTCAATCGTGCCCCCGGCACAGCGGAGCATCCGGGCAAAGTAGGTGCCCAGCTGCCAGCGGCTGTCATCGCAGAAGTTGTGGAGCAGGCCGACCGCGAGGACAAGGCAGATGCCCAGGTTGTTGCTGAAGATGATGAACGCATTGTCCGTCAGGCAGTCCGACAGCGCGAGCAGCAGCATGACCGCGAGGCAGAAGACGCTGCCCCGCTTGACGCTGATGCCCGCCAGGCGCATGACATGACGGCAGAAGATGACGACGGCGATGACAAAGGGCAGCATCGTCACGGACGAGGGGTTACCGTAGACGAGCAGGCTGCTGAGCAGGCCGAGCGCGAGCGAAGGCAGGGCAAGGCCCTTCCATATCCTGACCCGTTCCGCCCGGGCCTCCTCGCTTTCCTCCGGCACGGTGCCGACGGCATCCAGCGAGGCGGCCGCAGCCTCCCGCTTCCACATATCCTCAAGGTTTTCCACATTGTCCATCCTCAGTTTCCTCCTTCGTCCCGGTTGTCTTGATTGCCATGATTATCCTGCCCGGCTTCCGGGGAATCCGGCCATTCCCGGGATTCCATCGGCACGGCGGCGGCCTCCTCTTTCATTATCGATTCCAAACTTTCTACGGTGTCCATTCTCAGTTTCCTCCTTCGTTCTGACCGTCCGTTCCGGCCCCAGTCTCATCCGCGGGACCGGGGATGTATTCCAGTATGTCGCCCGGCTGGCAGTCCAAGGCGGCACAGATTTTGTCCAGCGTCTCCATTCGCACAGCCTTCGCCTTGCCGTTTTTCAGTATGGATATGTTCGCGAGCGTTATGCCCACCTTCTCCGCAAGCTCGCCCACCTTCATCTTGCGGCGGGCAAGCATCACGTCCAGATTCACGATGATCGCCATATCCGCCCCCTAGATGGTCAGGTCGTTCTCGTTCTTGACGAGCCAGGCGTGGTGGATCAAGCCGGACAAGAGTTCGCAGAGGACGGCAAAGACAAGGCTCAGAAGCCCCATGAAGGTCAGGTACATCGCGCGGATGACGATGAGCCTGCCACGGACCGCGAAGAAGACGAGCATGCCGAAGAAGCATGCCGCGAACACAAGGGCGATTGCCGCCATGATGCGGAATGAGCGCCGGTTCTCCGGGGAAAAGGAATTGTCCTTACCGATCTGCCCCGCGATGCCCCAGAACACCGCAAGCTCCGCGTAGCAGCAAGCGACGATTATTATATGGAAGACAATCGCATCGTTGATCAGCTCGGCGACATGGGTCTGGTAGGCCCGGGCGTAGAGGGCGAACGCCGTGAAGAACGCCGCCCCCATCAGGCCGAGCAGGATGACGACTGCCTTAAGCAGGATTCCGTATTTTTTCATGTCCTATGGACCTCCCTGAAAAGGAAGCATAGTACACCTATCTTTGAAAGTCAATAGATTTTTATCGAAATTCGATAAAATTTAATCGAACTATGATATAGACAGCAGTAGGCCGCGCCGGGCGGTGATGCCAGCGCCGGACCATGGGGGGCGTCTTTCGTGGGGCTGCCCATGCCTGCCGCCCTGCGTGTGCGGGGGCTGCCCGGTGCTCGCTGGGCTGCCTGTCGGGCCATATGGGCCGCCCGAGCCACACAGGTGCAGACCAAGCTGACCTGTGCGGCCCGGCTGTCAGTGCTTCGGCCTACAGGACCGGCAGCTCGTCGCGGAGGCTCGCGAAGGGTCCGGGGATGACCGACGTCCCCCGGTGGTTGCCGAAGAAGTCCTCGTTGAAGACGATGTCGCTCCCGTCCCGGTTCTCGAACCGCTGCTCCGGCTCAAAGGCCGTGCCGAGCACCGCCGTCGATATCACGCCCGCCGTGTAGCCGCCGAGCAGTTCCGCCAGGTTGTTCCTGAGGACGCCGCCGTCCAGGGCGAGCTTCGCCGTGCCCTTTCCGACCAGATGCCCGCTCTCGTGCTTGCAGACGCTCGCCCCGTTGAAGTAGGCGTTGCCCGCAAGCCAGACCGGCAGGTGGCCAAAGTGGTGCGTCCCCAATGCCATCATGTCCGGCTCCTTGTCCATCATGAAGTTTGCGATCCAGCTCTCGTAGGTCGGGAAGATGTCGAACGGCGCGGTTCCGACGCGCTCGTAGTCGGCGTCGGCGGCAGTCTTCTTTTCGTCGGTCACCGCCTTCTGCTGGACGAAGATGTTGTTGTAGATCCGGTCGTCCCCGTGCAGGATCGTCATGAAGCCCGCGACCTCGGTGCGGTGGCGGATGTGGTAGGGGGTATAGCGCGGCTCGCGCTGGTCGTTCACGATGCTGTCCACGCCGGAGTTTATCAGGCTGAATGAACCGAGGATCAGGTTGTGCACGACGGCGATGCCCTCGCTCGGTATCGTGATGGAGACCTTGGACAGCAGGAGGTTGTTGTCGATCGTCGTGGGCCCGTGGCCAACCTCGACGAACACATCGGTGGAGAACATGGCCCCCTTCGCCTTCTCACGGCCTTCCGGCATCTCGTTGTTGTACATGAGATTCTGCGAAACGCGCGCGCCCTGCGCCTCCCAGTCCAGCCACACGCCCATGATGCAGTCGTGGATGTGGTTCCGCCTGATGAGCACGTCTATGCCCGCGTGCAGCTTGATTCCCGCCGTCTCCGCGCCGCCGAGCTGCTGCGAGTTGCATATATGGTGAATGTGGCAGTCCTCGATCGTGGAGAACACCGCTCCCATCCGCCCGACGATTCCCGTCTGCTCGCAGTGATGGACGTGGCAGCGGCGGACCAGGTGGGAGCCGACCCGCTCCTTGGTCCAGCCGTGGTACTGGCCGCGGCACACGGCGTCGCGCTCCATCTGGGTGGGACTCTTGAGGTGCTTCGTGTAGAAGTACATGTCGTTCTCTTTGTCGCGGTATTTTCCCAGCGAGATGCCGCAGCAGCGGCTGTTGCACACCTCCAGATCCTCCAGAATCCAGCCCTTGCTCCAGTGCGGCCCGATCAGCCCGTCCTGGTATGAGGCGGGCGGTGCCCAGGTCGTCGCGCCGTTGCAGATTTTGAAGCCGCGCACGGTGATGTAGTCCAGGCCGTTCTTCCGCGGCATGAAGCAGTTGCGGCGCACGAAGATCTCCACCTCCTGCTCGTTCGGGTCCAGGCCCTTGAAGTTGCAGTAGAAGACCGTGCGGCGGCCGGCCCGTATCTCCTTCGCCTGCACGTTTACGACGAATTCGGTCGGAGCGGCGCAGGGGACGGGGGCCTCTCCCGCCTGCTCGCAGAACCATTTGTACTCGGACTCCTTCTGGTTCCATGCGCAGGGGTCGGCCGCACCCGCAAGGCATTCTTCGAGCGTCGCCGTCTCGTACATCATGCGTCCGTTCAGGACGACGGAACCGGTATGGCGTACCGTCGGGGCGAAGTACCAGTCCCCGCAGACGTAGGTCGTGTAGGGGTTGTAGCCGCCGAAGATTCCGTTGTCAACCTCGGCGGTCCAGACGTCGCCCTTGTAGCGCTTCCAGCCCGTCAGGACTTCCGACCCGCTGATGACCGCCCCCAGCGGCTCCTCGGACGTGTAGGTGATCCGCTGCTCCTTTGTTCCGCCGAAGAGGGGGACCACCTGCTCCCGGTAGACTCCCGGCGCGACGCGGACCTCGTCCCCCGCCCGGGCGACCGCCGCCGCCTCGTTTATCGTCTTGAACGGAAGCTCCTTGGTCCCGTTCCCGTTCTTGCCCGCCTGTGCGTTCACATAATACAGCATGCAGAGAATCCCCCTGTCGTTAAAATGGCTTCGGCGGCGGAATCCTTCCGCTTGCTTCGCCGGTCCGGATGGGCGGGCTGCCGACATTGAAGGCATTCTGCGGCCGCGCCCCTCAGATTTTTCCATTAAAGCAGTTTCAAAAGTCCAGATGGACTTTTGAAACTGGACAAAATTACCCTCAAGAATCGCAAGTGGTGCGTAGCACCGCTGAGATTCTTGCAAGCCTGTTTCAAAAGTGACCGACTTTTGAAACAGGCTCTATTATACCACCATTCTGGCGAAACTGTCAGCGTCTTTTTTCGGCGGGCGTCCTGTTGCCGCTCCCGGCGGCCAGGCCGAAGCGGGATTACGGCAGTCCCGTCAGCTTCTGAGGCTGGCTGGCGTCCTGCTGTCACTTCCGGCGGCCTGCACCAGCTGGTAGGCGATGCGCTCCGTGCCGTCGGCGATGTGGATGATGCCGCAGCGCAGGAAGCCGTTCCGCTCGATGAGCGACTGCATGACCTTGTTGTCGCGGTGCGTGTCTATCCGGATGTTCGCCGAACGTCCCTTGCAGAACTCGAGGGCGGTCTGGAACACGCCGTGTTCCGTGCCGTCGCCCGCAATCCGGTGGATCGTCGCATAGGGCTCGTCGTTGGGCCACGAACCGTCCTCGATGGATCGGTAGGTCTTGTCTTCCCCGAGGATGCAGGCGAACACGCCGCAGATACGGCCCCCGCCGTCCGTGACGACATGGCAGACCCCCCGCCGGATGTCCTCGCGCACAAGCTCCTCGGGCGGGTTCTTCCGTCCCCATTGCGTCGGATTGCCCGTGCGGATCATCATCTCCTGCGCCGCATGGTACACGTCCATGATTGCCGGCAGGTCCGCGGCCTCGGCCTGCCGCACGTGAAGTCGTTGGGTGTGCATAGCACATCCATGATGGAGCATACGGCCCACCCTGTCAAGGATGTCGGGTTTGACAGGATGTCGGGCATGAGGCGCTGGGACCGATAATTTTTTTTCACGGTGACACTCCATGACACCCTGGTAGCTTATAATTGGTTATATCAAACGTATGGGGGGATGTTATGAAGTCTTTTAAGTCTGCCGGAAATGAAGGAAGGTCTGAAGGGTTCGGCCGGAGCTTTGCAGGCGTTCTGTCAGCGGAGGGCCTTGCGGGCCGGGATGCATCCAGCCTGAGCTGTATATGCGGCAGTGAAATCGCATTCCTGTGCGCGAAGTATAAGATTGAACCGGACAGCTGGATGCGCTTTGTGTCTGCACTTGCCAAGACAGAGGAAATGCAGGTGGCATAAGTTGCTGCGGCCAGCCGAGGGAAAGTTGCTGACTTTCCCCGCAGATGCTGATTCCTGGCAGGAGGCGTCATCCTTCCTCTCGATTTTGTAAAGGCTTCCGACGCGGGGCTTCACGACCTGGACTTGATTTTGTTGTTGGTAAGGCATTTTCCGCATTGTTCCAAAAATTTTTTTCTCACGGTGACACTCTATGACACCCTAGGCGGTGTATACTAATTATGGGAACCTCGAAAAACTTCAGTTTTGCCCTGAGGCTACGCTGGCGGTTCCGAGGTAACTCTGAAAATGCGATGTCGTAAGTCGCGAGATTATAGCGACTTACGACTCGGCGGCATCCTCTAAAAACCGCTAAAAGCGAGTTTTTAGAGGTGCCCTTATATCAAACTTGTAAGGGGGTCGTTATGAAGTCTTTTAAGTCCACTGGAAAACGCTACGTCTGCATTGACCTGGAAATGACGGAGTTCACTGCCAAGCAGCGGGGGCGTGTCCCCGGTGCGAACGGGGAAGTGATCCAGTTCGGTGCCGTCATGCTGGATGAAAACTACAACATGATTGGCAAATTCAGCTCGTACGTAAAGCCTGATTACAGCTCCGTTACGGCCGGCATTGAAAAACTTACCGGGATAACGAACCGAACCCTTGAGAACGCGGACCGCTTCATGACGGTCTTTGACAAGTTCTGCTATTGGCGGGGCGACGGCGACATAACGACCTACTGCTGGAGCAAGACGGACTACAATCAGCTCTGGGCCGAACTTCAGGCAAAAGGCAGGCACAGGATGGACCTTTCCTTTGCCCTTAAAGATTTCGTGGACTTGCAGGAGCTCTTTGGAAAGCTGGTCAGCACAAAGACCCCGGTAGGGCTTGAAGCTGCGGTGAAACTCCTTCAAATGGAATATGAGGGACAGGTGCACACGGCCTACAGCGACTCCTACAACACCGCGAGAATCCTCCATAAAATCTTCTGCACGGAAGGACTTGAGCCGGAAGTCGAATTCCTCAATCCCTCGGACACGGAACCAGCTCAAAAAGAAAAGAAGGCCAATGAGTATTGCTGCAGCTTCGCAAGCTTTATGCCGCCGGAACTTCTTGCCCGGTTCGGTTATGAAAGTCCGGAAGATAGCGGAGGAGACACATCAGACTTGAATGCCACATCCGAAGATTGTTGTATAAAAGAAATGGAGAATCATGCAAATCTGGACGAATCCAGCATGAACTGTATATGCGGCATTGAAATCGCTGCCTTGTGTTCAAAGTATAAAATTAAACCAGGCAGCTGGATGAGGCTCGTGTCGGAGCTTGCCAGTACGGATGAAATAAAGGTGGCATAAGTTACTACAGCCCTGCTGGACAAATGCGGCAGGGCCGGGCATGATGATATGCAAAGCTTGAATATGTTATTAGGGAGAATGATATGCTTGTTATGGACGATGAGAAGAAGAAAAAGATTTTTGAAATGGAAATGATCGTTGAAAAAGACCTCCTTAATAAGGGTAGTACGGCTAGAAAATGTCCCTTCTGCGGAACCAAGCTTAAAATGGAGGGAACACTGGTAAGCCATAGAATCACTTGTGAAAAAGAAGGCTGCTTTAAGTATGATGTGAGAGGCTTATAAATAATTAGCAACAATGGAGTATAATCGCTTTTTCAATCGACTTCTTTTTGTTAAGGACGAATCTAAAGAGGAGTAGAAAAATGAGTAAGACAAGGTTTCCCTTAATAGAGCGGAATATAGGTGAAGTTACATATCAGCATGCTTTTGCTCAAATTCTTCCACGTGGAATAATAATTGGAGTGGCAGAAAGAAATTTATATATAGATAGGAATCACGAAGTAAATCTTTGTGCTTATTGGAATTCAAGAATTACTGGAAAATATGAGTTTAATAATGAATATAGTTTTTATATCACAGATGGCAGAATTGCATTTAATATATTTAATTCTCTCGGAAGATATTCAGATAATACAAAAGTTATAAAAAAGTATGATTCATTAGAGCAGGCAAAGGAATCTGAGTATTATAAAGATTTTTGCATAATGAAGAGTATGATAGAAACGGAGAAAGAAAAGGAACTGGGGAAAAATAGGGAGGA
>CAMJAJ010000049.1 GCA_946403565.1 uncultured Treponema sp.
CGCTCCTCCTTCTTTTCTGACTCCTCGCTGGCGACGGCGGAGTTCTCTCCTTTTTCCACCGGTGGGTATGTCGTGGAAATAGGAGAACTCCCCCCGCTCCACCTTCTTTTCTGACTCCTCGCTGGCGACGGCGGAGTTCTCTCCTTTTTCGTCCACGCTGGCAGGTTCCTCTGCCTTGCTCCTGTCCTTGGTGCCGTTGGAAAAGCTCAACGCAAGACAGAAGCCCAGGGCGAGCACGAACATTGCGATATAGCGGTATTTTACAGTCATCTTCCTTCTCCTACGGAACCTGAATCAACTCGCGGGGCTTGCTGCCCTGGGCCGGGCCGACTATGCCGCGCTCCTCCATCTCCTCCACGAGGCGGGCCGCACGGTTGTAGCCGATCTTGAGCCGCCTCTGGATGTAGGACGCGCTCGCCTTTCCAGCCTGGACCACGATGTCCAGCGCCCTGTCGTAGAGGGGGTCGTTTCCGTCGCTGAACGCCATCTGCTCTGCCTCGTCTTCCTCGTCCTCGGGCACGAAGATCTCGTCATCGATATATTCAGGCTCGCCCCATTCCTTGACGGCTGCCACGACGTTTTCCACCTCCTGGTCGGAAACGAACGTTCCCTGGATGCGTACCGGGAAGGGGTCTGTGGAACTTGCATAGAGCATGTCGCCCTTGCCCAGCAGCTTCTCCGCGCCCATCTGGTCGATGATGATGCGGCTGTCCGTCTTGCTGGCCACCATGAAGGCGATGCGGCTGGGTATGTTGGCCTTGATGAGGCCGGTGATTACGTCGATCGAGGGACGCTGGGTCGCGAGCACAAGGTGGATTCCGACCGCGCGGCTCATTGCGGCAAGGCGGGCGAGCACGCTTTCCAGCTGCTTGCCTGTCGTCGCCATGAGGTCGGCAAATTCGTCGATGACGACGATCATGTACGGCAGCTTTTCTGCCGCGATATGGCGGTCCACGATTTTCTTGTTGTAGCTGGAGATGTCCCGCGCGCCCATGCCGTCAAGCAGGGAGTAGCGCCGCTCCATCTCACAGAGACAGTACTGGAGGGCCTGCATTGCCTTCTTGGGCTCCGTTATGACCGGGGTGAGCAGGTGGGGTATGTCGTTGTACAGCTTCAGCTCCACGATCTTCGGGTCAATCAGGATCATCTTCACCTGGTCGGGACTCCGCTTGTAGAGGATGGAAAGGATCATCGAGTTCACGCACACCGACTTTCCGCTTCCTGTGGAACCGGCGATGAGCAGGTGGGGTGTCTTGACGAGGTCTATGACGACCTTCTCGCCCTGTATGTTCTTGCCCAGCACGACGGGTACCCCGAACTTCTTCCATTCGGGAAGGTCCTGCTCAATGCACTCGCGGAAGGAGACGGTCGCCCGGCTCTTGTTGGGAATCTCGATGCCCACGGCCTTCTTGCCGGGAATCGGCGCGACAATGCGCACGGAGCTTGCGGCGAGGCGGAGGGCTATGTTGTCCTGCAGGCTCGCTATCTTGGAAAGCTTTACGCCTGGCGCGGGCAGCAGCTCGAACATGGTGACCACCGGTCCCTTGCGGATTCCCGTGACGTCCGCCTTTATGCCGAACTCGCTCAGCGTCGCCATCAGGTTTGTCGCGGCGGCCTTGGTCTCGTCATCGATAATCCAGTAAGGGTTGTCATCGTACTCGCTGAGCAGCTCGGTGGACACCGCGTATGGAGTGCGAGGCTTGCGCACCACGGGGGCCGGCGCTGCGGCCTCCACCCTTTCCGGCGTGTCATCAGCCTGCGGCATGACATCAGCCTGCGGCATGACATCAGCCTGCGGCATGACATCAGCCTTCGGCATGACATCAGCCTTCGGCATGATGGCGGCCTGCGTCATGGCGCCCATCTGCGGCAGGTCCAGGGCCGACGCTGCCATGCGGCCGTCCTCGACGTTCTGGTCGTATTCCTCCGAAAGGAGCATGTCCACGTTCTCCGGCATGGAGTCTTCCTCTTCGGCCTCCTCCTCCGGCGTGACCACGGACTCCTCCTCCACGATGTCAAAGGAGCCGTCGTCATCGTTGAGGAAGTCCTCTCCGATTTCATCGTCTTCGGGAAGGGCCTCCTCGTCAATGTCCAGTATCTGCTCGTCGGCCAGCAGGTCATCTTCCGCCATCGCGAAGGGCATGTCGTCCTCGACCTCCTGCTTGGCGTCAAGGTCCATCTTGTCAAAGACGGGAGAAAGCGAGGGTATGTCGGCGGTTTCGGAGATGTGCCGCAGCTGCATCTGGTCCTCAGCCTCCGCCGCGTCGTAGCCGTATGTGACGGGGCCGTCCGCATACGGGGCCTCTTCGTCCATATCGTCTGCGGCGATTGCGTCTGCGCGGGCGATGTCGTCCGCATACGGGGTTTCGCCCATGGAGTCCGCGGCAATCCCTTCGGCGGCAATGTCGGCGATTTGAATCTCATCGGACTGAATCTCGTCGGATGTAAGCCTGCCGATGGCAGCATAGCCTTCATCGCTCTCGTCCTGGATGGGGGCTTCCTCGCAGACCACGAAGGACTTCGCCAGGAGCGCATAGTCGGCATGCTCTAGCTCATACCCCAGCGGTATATCTTCGAACGTCCCGTCCTCGTAGGCCTCTATGAAGTCATCGTCGGCGGCTTCTTCCATAATATGCCTGACCGGTGAGGCAGGCAGTGAGCTGCCTGACAGATACCTGCCGTCTTCCAGCAGGTTGCCGTCTGAGTCGAACATGCTGTCCACGGCGGCGTCGATGCTTCGTGCCACTGCCTGTTCTATCGCGTCATCCTCGTCGAGTAGCGCCTCATCGATGCCCTCTCCGTCCTCTTCGCTGTCAAATCCGTGCGCGACGGCGGAAGCGGCCCGTGCCTCCATGCGGCTGTCCATTTCGTAAGATTCATCGCGGTCATCGCTTTCATCGGCCTCATCATAGGCATCGACCTCGGTATCAAGCACGTCCTTCTTGAACTTGAGCGTGAACGACTCCTTGTTCTTCTTGATGAAGCTGCCTGCCTTGCCCAAGGTCTTGTCCTTGTACTCCGCAAGCTTGGGCCGTATCTCCTTGCGCAGGGAAGGGGTGGTAAGCACGAGGGCGGTCAGGTACTCCATGACCGCGACGAGTATGGCGATGGCCATGAGTATGACTATCTTCGTGACGGCGACCGGGCCTATGTCCTCCACCGCAATCTTCCGGGAGAGGTGCTCGGCGTAGGCAATCGTGAAGAAGGGAATGAAGCTTATGGCGAGGCAGATGAGCCCCTGTGGTGACCAACGCTTGTCCATGCAGAACAGCCCCGACACGAAGAGGAATACCGGAATAAGGAAGGAAGAGAAGCCGTAGACCGAATAGAGCGCACTGCCCAAGCGGATGGGCAGCGAGGCTTCTTTCGTTCCTCCGGCGTATATCGCACCTGCGAGCAGGAGTATCAAGAGGACTGCCGACAGCGTGAAAAGCATGTAGCTGACGGCCGCTGTTGTTCTGTTGTTTGTCTTTTTAAGCATAGTACCCACCTTTTCAATCCTTTTTATCGGATTTTAAAGGGGGCGAGTTAAGGGCAGAGCGTTTTTTAGGCCGCGGCAGTTTTAAAATTCTCCCGCGGCGGGGCGTTTTCAGGCTGCCCCTTATTCTTCCGCCTCTCCTCCTTCTTCTTCCTCGCCTTCCTCCTTCTTGGGCGGTGGCGGCGGCGGAGCGGCCTTCTTCTTCTTGGGAGGCTTCACTTTCTTGACATAGTTGACCACGTAGTTTCCGATCGCCACGAACAGTATCATGAGGACCGTTATGAATATAACCCTCCAGTCCTTGAGCACCCCAAGGACGAGCGGGACAAAGGCGATTTTTTCCATACCGCGATTATCGGCAGTTTGGCGGTAAATATTTATGAGCCAGTTGCAAAGGTCCGGGCGTGCGTTTGGGCGCACCGGCTGCAATCCTTGCGGGAGAGTCCCGGGGCGGTTCCAGAGGTCAAAGCGCACTTGGTGGATTTACAAGGACGTGCAGCGGGGCTATAATGGCCCTATGAAGAGGATAAGCATCGTTACCGGGGCTTCCAGCGGAATGGGCGACTGCTTCGCGAGGCAGCTTGCGGAGGAAGGCCGGGAAGTTTCCGACGAGATATGGATTGTCGCGCGCAGGGGTGACCGGCTGGAAAGCCTGAAGGCCGAGATCGAGCAGGGGACCGGACTCAAGCGGCCGTGCCGGGGAGGCTGCCCCGCCATAGTCCCGCTGCCGCTTGACATCGCGGGCAAGGAGGGGGCACTGCGGCTCAAGGAGAAGCTGGACGAGGAGGGGGCCAGGGACGGGTTCAGGATAGCCGTGCTGGTGAACAACGCGGGCTTCGGCAGCTACGGGGAATTCGCCAGCACCGACCCGGTGCGGGAGATGGACATGGTGGACCTGGACTGCACCAGCCTGACGGGGATAACGGGCTTTGCCCTGCCCTACATGGCCCGGGGAAGCCGGATAATCAACACGGCCAGCCTCGCCTCGTTCCTGCCGCTCGGGAACTTCGCGGTCTACGGGGCGTGCAAGGCGTATGTGCTGAGCTTTACGGTCGCCCTCCGCGCGGAGCTGAAGGGGAGGGGAATCAAGGTTACTGCCCTCTGCCCCGGCCCGGTTTCCACGGAGTTTGCCAACGTGGCATCCAAGGGGGCCAGGAAGGAGGTCAGGCACGGTCTGTCGGCAGAAAAGACGGTCGCCCACTGCCTGAGGAAGTCCAGGCGGGGGCGGCTGTATGCGATAATGGCGTTCAAGTGGAAATTCAAGGCCGCCGCCAGCCGCTTCGTGGGCCGCTATGCGGGGGCCTGGTTTACCTACCGCTTCTGCAAGCGGCCGAGCAATTAGGCCCGGTGGCGCGTTGGGGCTGCCTGCCTACATGGCGGCCCGTCATTGTGGGGCGGCGCGGCGGTCTGTCTGCCTACGTGGCGGCGCGTCATTGTGGGGCGGTGCGGCGGTCTGTCTGCCTATGCGGCGGTCCGTTGGTTCTGACCGCCTGCGCTACGGGCCCTTACTTCTTGCCCTGGCCGTAGTAGGCGTTGGGGCCGTGCTTGCGCTGGTAGTGCTTGTCCACGATGTAGGCGGGCAGCGGGTTGGCGCGCGGCTCTATCATGAGCGTGTTCAGCGCCATCTTGCTCACCTCCTCCAGGACGGCGGCGTTGTACACGGCCTTGTCGGCGGTCGCTCCCCAGCAGAAGGGGCCGTGGCCGCCCACCAGCACCATGTTCACCTCGGCGGGGTTCAGCTTGAGCGAGCGGAAGTGACTCACGATCAGGTTGCCCGTCTCTTTCTCGTAGTCCTTCTTCACCGCCTCCTCCGACAGGTATGGCGTGCAGGGGACCTCGGTCTGGATGTGGTCGGCGTGGGTCGTCCCGAAGAGGGGGACGGGCTTCACCGCCTGCGCCCAGCTGACCGCGTAGGTCGAGTGCGTGTGGATGATTCCGTTCACCGCCGCCCCGTCCTTGACCGCGAACTCTTTGTAGAGCACGACGTGGGTCGGCGTGTCGGAGGAGGGGTTCAGCGTGCCGTCCACGACCTTGCCCTCCAGGTCCACGATGACCATGCTCTCGGGCGTCAGGTCGGGGTAGGGGACTCCCGACGGCTTTATGGCGAACACCCCCGCCGCCTTGTCGAAGGCGGAGACGTTGCCCCAGGTGTAGAGCGCGAGATGCTGCGCGGGTATCTGCATGTTGGCCTCGTAGGCCTGCTCCCGTATCGTCTTGTATTCCATAATCTATTCTCCAGTGTTGCAAAATGTCACGGGGCAGCCGCATGAACCGGTATGCTCGTGCGGCCGCCCCAGTGCGGTGATGTCAGTCCAGGCTGTCCACGGCGGCCCGTTCCACCGCCAGGCCCTTCTTGTAGTTGGCAAAGAAGGCGTTGAATCCGTCCACGTCCGCCTTGTCCGGCTGCACGGTCTGCACTTTCGCGCTCGCGAAGGCGTTCTTGTTCAGCCAGTCAGGCAGGGCCTGCTTTTTCCCGCCGCCGTCCAGCGTGAATGCCGCGAGCAGGGCCATGCCCCAGGGACCGCCCTCTCCCGCCGTGCTCAGCGCGCTGACGGGGGTGTGCATCGCCGCCGCCATGACGGGCAGGCCGACGCCCGCTGTCTTGAAGAATCCGCCGTGTCCGGTCAACCTGTCCAGCTTGACCTTCTCCTCGTCAAAGAGGATGTCCATTCCCGTGCGGAGCGCGCCCAGGGCGGTGAACAGCTGCGCGCGGATGAAGTTTGCCAGCGTGAAGTTTGCCTTCTGCGTCCGGACAAAGAGGGGCCGTCCCGACTCGAAGCCGGTCATGCTTTCGCCGGAGATGTAGTTGAACGGTATAAGGCCGCCGCAGTCCTTGTCGCCCTTGAGCGCGAGCTCCAGCAGGCTGTCGTAGAGCTTGCCCTTGGAGAAGTCCGCGCCGAGCAGCTTGGCCGCCTCGCCGAAGAGGTTGATCCACTTGTCGTACTCGCCCGTGCAGTTGTTGGCGTGGGCCATCGCGGCGGGCTTGCCGTCCGGCGTGGAGACGATGTCAATCAGGCCGGAGTAGGCCTTGGAAAGCGGCTTTTCCAGGACGACCATCGCGAAGACCGAGGTTCCTGCGGAGACGTTGCCGGTGCGGGCGGCGACGGAGTTGGTCGCGACCATGCCGGTCCCTGCGTCACCTTCCGGCGGGGCCATCACCGCGCCCGGCTCCAGCTCGCCGGTCGGGTCCAGCCACTTGGCTCCCTCTGCGGTCAGGCGTCCTGCATCCGCTCCGGCGGGCAGCACCTTGGGGAAGAGGTCGGAAAGCTTCCATGAGAATGAGCTGCCGGCAACAAGCTCGTCGAACTGCTTGACGAAGCGGGCGTTGAAGTCCCCGGTCGCGTCGTCAATCGGGAACATGCCGGACGCGTCGCCCACGCCGAGCACCTTCTCTCCGGAGAGCATCCAGTGGGCGTATCCTGCGAGCGTCGTGAAGAAGCTCACGTCCTTCACGTGGCTCTCCTTGTTGAGCACCGCCTGGTAGAGGTGGGCGATGCTCCAGCGTTCGGGAATCGGGTAGTTGAACAGTTCGGAGAGCTTCCTGCTCGCCTCGCCGGTGATCGTGTTGCGCCAGGTGCGGAAGGGGACGAGGAGCTTCCCGCCCTTGTCGAATGCCAGGTAGCCGTGCATCATCGCGCTCACGCCCATCGCGGCAAGCTTGGTCAGCTTGACCCCGTACTTGTCCTGCACGTCCTTCTTCAGGTTGGCGAACGCGGTCGTTATGCCCGTATGTATTTCGTCGAGTGAATAGGTCCATACCCCGTCCACCAGGGAATTCTCCCAGTCGAACGCCCCCGACGCGACGGGCGCGTTGCTGCTGTCAATCAGGACGGCCTTGATCCTCGTCGAGCCGAACTCAATCCCGACCACGGCCTTTCCGGCGGAAATCTCATCTTTTGTCATCTGTTAAACCCCTTCCGTGCGTTATGGGGCCCCGCTGGAAAAAGCGGAGTTCCCCATGGTTTGTTTCCATATATTATTGAACGACTTTGCCAAAAATGCAAGGGGAAAATCGGCTTTTTAGAGTTTTTATCGATTCTGCTTGATACAAACAGGCTTTTGCGGGGCTTTCCGTACAGGCGCTCACCCGCAGCATGATGGCTCAGGAAGCGGCGGTCCGTCGGAACAGGCCTGCCGTGCGGCGGCGCCAATCTGCCCCGGCGATGGCTTTGATAGCAGCTGTATGAGGGCACCTCTAAAACTCGCTTTCAGCGGTTTTTAGAGGATGCCGCCGAGTCGTA
>CAMJAJ010000050.1 GCA_946403565.1 uncultured Treponema sp.
TTCATCAGGGGGCACCGGAAGCTGTACGACCGGCCCTCGCTTGCATCGGAGCTGATACGGCGCTACAACCGGTCCTGCCTGCCGTTTTTTTCCGTGAACGTCTGGGAGCACAGCGACGTGGAGGAGGTCCTGGCCGGCCTTGAGGCCCTGGGCCTCATCCGTTCCTGCCGCTTTCCGTGGCGGGGGAGGATGACTGTGGCAGGCCGTACGGATTGCAAAGGCAGGTGAAAGGTGTTAGAATACGCTCATGCTTGCTCCCCAGAAGACGACAGAGCTTTTTTTCCCCGAGGGATCCGGATTCCACAAGACGGACATACGTTTCTTCACCGGCGAGGCAGACCTTGCCGCCCTGTATGCGGACAAGGCCGATCCGAGCCTGTGCCGCCTCTTTGTCACGGATGAAACCGTCGCCGCCCTGCCGGGCGTGCGCGGCTTTGTGGACCGGCTCAGGACCTCCCCGCTCCAAAATGACGCGCTGGTCGTCCTGGGCGCGGGGGAAGCCTACAAGACCGTGGAGGGCGTGCTTGCCATCGTGAGGGCCGCCCTGGAGCGCAACTTCACGCGCTCGTCCGTGTTCATCGGAATCGGGGGCGGCGTCGTGACCGACATGACGGGCTTTGCCGCCGCCATCTTTAAGCGGGGGGTCCAGGCCGAGTTCGTGCCGACGACCCTGCTGGCGGACGTGGACGCAGCGATCGGGGGCAAGACCGGCTGCGACTTTGAAAGCTACAAGAACATGCTGGGGGCCTTCTATCCGGCTTCCAGCGTGAACATCTGGCCCTCCTTCGCGAGGAGCCTGAGCGACCGGGAGTTTTCCTCCGGACTTGCGGAGGCCATAAAGACGGCCTTCCTTTTCTCGCGCGAGCTTTTGGACTTCATGAAGCTGAACCGGAAGGCCGTCATGGCCCGCGACCTGGACGCGCTGTTCCACATCATCAGCGAATGTTCCACGGCGAAGGCGCAGGTGGTCCACCGGGACTTCAAGGAGAAGGGCGAGCGGGCCTTCCTGAACCTGGGCCACACCTTCGGGCACGCGCTTGAGAGCGTGGCGGGGCTGGGCGTGGTGACCCACGGGGAGGCGGTCGCATGGGGCATCGGCAGGGCCCTGGACCTGGCGTGCTCGCTCGAGCTGTCGTCATCGCTGTTCCGTGACGAAGGCAAGGAGTTCCTCGCCTCGTTCGGCTACGACACGAACCCCCTGCCCAAGGCCCTGGAAGGCATGGAGGAGGCACCGCGCAAGCTGGTCGAGGCCATGCGGAAGGACAAGAAGAATGCCTCCAGCTCCAAGGTCCGCGTCATCATGCAGCATTACTACTGCGACAGCTTCATGACCGAGGTCTCCGACGAGGCCTTGCTTTCCGTCCTCGGTTGATGCCAGCCCCTGCCGGCCTGGAGTCTGACAAGGTCGCCTCAAGCGGGCTGGGCAGCTTTGCCTGGGCGCCTGAGACGGGCTGCTTTTATTCCTTGAAAAAATTTGAAGAGCCTTGTATAATGGTTGGAATGAAGAGGCTCTTCCTGTCGCTTGCCGCCCTTTTTCTGTTCATCCTCCCTATGTCTGCCCAGAAGAGGATGGTGCGGGTCGCCTACTATCCGCAGCGGGGCTTTCAGGATCACGATGTCATGACCGGCCGCTATTCGGGTTACGCCTACGAGTACCTGCTCGCCATAAAGCAGTATGCCGGCTGGGACTATGAGTTCCTTCATGCGGAAAGCAGGAGTGCTGCCGTCCGCCTGGTGCAGGAGGGGCAGGCCGACCTTGTCGCCGGAATCGCCCAGAAGGAGGAGCTCGGAGACAGCCTTGCCTTCTCGTTCCGCATCCTGATCAGTTCGTCCAAGCGGCTGGTCGCCAATCCCAACAAGAGCCGCTTCTCCTACGGCGACTACAAGAGCTTCAAGGGCATGCGGATCGGGGTGGACGCCTCGGGCGACAAGCTCCAGGCCACCGTCAGGGAGCTGCGGGCCTTTTCCTCCGGCCACGGCTTCAATCCCGAGATAGTGTCGTTCAGGAGCGACCAGGAGTGCGAGGAGGCCCTCGTCGCCGGAGAGGTGGACGCGATCCTCAAGGACAGCTGCGAAAAGAACGGATTCTACGTCATTGCCGACCTGGAGTTCGAGAACCTCTACCTGGCGACCGCCAAGGATGACGTCGGCCTGCTCAAGGAGCTGGACGAGGCCATGGCCGAGATATCCAAGAACATACCGACCTTCCAGACGGACCTGAGCAGGAGCTACTACGGCACGGACGACAACTCGATCTTCATCCCCAGCCTGGAGGAGTCGCTCTTCCTGACGAACGGGAAGGCCTTCAAGATAGGCTGCACCAAGACCTGGGTCCCGCTCGGCTACTTCGAGGGCGACCGCTACGTCGGGCCGCTCGCCGACATCTACTTCATGATAAGCCAGAGCACGGGGCTCAAGTTCCAGTACGTGCCCTACGACACCTATGCCGACGTGCTGGACGCCTTCGAGCGGGGGGAGGTGGACATCCTCTGTGAGATGCCCTTCGACTTCCTCTATGCCGAAAAGTACGGGGCGAACATCTCGCGGGCCATAACGACCATGAGCGTGCTCGCCGTGGGCCGCATTCAGGATGCCGACCTGCTCTGGCACGAGCAGCCCAAGGAGGGGCGGAGGCCCATCTGTACGGAGCTGCCCAGGACCTACACGGGCGAAATCGTCCGCAGGGTGTTCGGCGACACCTACGAGTTCAGGAGCTGCCAGACCGTCAAGGAGTGCGTGGAGCTGGTCATGTCCGGCGAGGCCGACATCACCTTCCTGGGCAGCTATCAGCTGGCGAAGTACCAGTCAAACCCCAAGTACGCCTCCCTGTCCTTCACCGTCATGCCGGAGCTGCAGTATTCAATCTGCTCGGCGGTCAGGAGCGACTGCGACGCCCGCCTGCTTTCCATCATCTCCAAAGGGCTGGCGATAATCGGCCTTGAGAAGGCGAACGAGCTTTTCCGCACCTCCATCCAGCGGAACACGAGCGTCAGCCTGCTTGCGATGATCTACCGTTTCCCGGCCGTGTTCGCCATCCTCATCCTCATCCTGGCCCTGCTCGTGTTCGGAATCCCCATGACGATTTCGTACCTGCGGGTGCTGAACCGCAAGAACGCCGACCTGAAGCGGGCCAGCAACGCGAAGACGGAGTTCGTGAGCAAGATGAGCCACGACATCCGCACCCCGCTCAACGGCATCCTGGGCATGACCTACCTGGCCAAGTCGGAGGAGAACCCGCCCAAGACCGGCGAGTACCTGGAGAAGATAGACCTGAGCGGACATTTCCTCCTGAGCCTGGTGAACGACATCCTGGACATGAACAAGATCGTCGGGAAGACCTTCGAACTGCACCCCGAGCCATATCCGTTCGAGGAGTTCAAGTCCTACATATCCGCCATAATCACCCCCCTGTGCATGAAGAAGGGAATCGCCTGCATCATCGACAACCTGGATCTGGACGGGGCCTTCCTGGTGGACCGGCTCAGGTTCAACCAGATTTTCGTGAACCTGCTTTCCAATTCCGTCAAGTACACCAAGACCGGCGGCCATGTCCACCTGGGCTTCGCCAACGTCGCCGTGGCCGAGCGGACCTTCATCGGTGAGATGATTGTGGAGGACAACGGCATCGGGATGAGCGAGGAGTTCCAGAAGCGGATGTTCGAGCCCTTCACCCAGGAGAAGGACACCCTTGCCAACATGGGTAGCGGCCTGGGCCTGTTCATCGTGAAGCAGCTGGTGGAGTCCATGGGCGGTTCCATCCGGGTGGAAAGCAAGGTGGGGCGGGGGACCCGCTTCATCGTCAGCCTGTCGCTCGAGCTGGTTCCCCTGGAAAAGGAGGACAGGCCCCTTGCCAACGACCTGGACCTGCTTTCGGGGCTGCACGTCCTGATGTGCGAGGACAACGAGATAAACGCGGAGATAGCCTCTCAGATGCTCCTCAAGCGCGGGATGACTGTGGACGTGGCCGAGAACGGCAAGCTGGGGCTTGATAAGTTCAGCGAGAGCGAAGTGGGATATTACGACCTGATACTGATGGACATCCGCATGCCTGTGATGGACGGCTTCGAGGCGGCGAAGGGAATCCAGCGGCTGGACCGCAGCGACGCACGGGAAATCCCCATCATCGCCCTGACTGCCGATGCCTACGTGCAGGACGAGGAGAAGACCACCAGCTGCGGCATGGTGGCGCACATCGCCAAGCCGATCAATGCGGAAAAGTTTTACGAGGCCCTTGAGAAGTGCGTCAGGGAGCGGAACAGGGCCAGGACTGCAGCCGGCCGCTAGCGTTTTCCTCCGGGCCGCCCTGTCTGGAGCCGCCGTTTGACTGGCCCGTCCAGGGCCACCCTGGCAGGGGGGCACGCTGAATAGGGAGCTTTAACTTCTATTGCGCTATATGCGGTGCATCACCTGCTCGGGTGACAGCATAGGATCTAAAAATGCGCAGCGTTTTTAGATCCTATGCATCGCGCTGAAGACGCGCTCGTTCATGACGTTGCATTCCACGCCCAGCTCGGCGCAGTTCGCCGTGAGGTCCTTCCGCGCGCTGTCTATGTCCGTGTCCGCGTTCTCAAAGTCGACCATCATCATCATGACGAAGTTGCCCGAGAGGATGGTCTGCGTTATGTCTACGATGTTTATGGAATGTCCGGCGAGGTAGGCGGAGACCTTCGCGATGATTCCGACCTTGTCCCCGCCGACTACTGTGATTATTGCTTTCATACCGCCCAATTCTAGCGAAAAAGGGCGGCTGTTGCAAGGCGTGCTACTTTGAGGTGGCCTTCCAGACCCCCTGCCAGTCTTCGGGCGGGTCTGCCAGAAGCTCCCCGCATTTCTCTGCATAGTAGGATGCCGGCGGGTCCTTGTCCTTGATGGACTCGAACGTCGCCTTTGCCGCGGAGAAGTCCCCGGCATAGAAGAGCTCGCGGCCCCGGTCGAACAGCTCTATCAGCTCCTTCTTCTGCTGGAAGGTCTCCTCTCCCATCGGCTCGTAGACCGTGACGGCCTCCTTCTTGCCGACGACGGCGACGCGGGCCAGCTCCCTGAAGCGCAACGTGCAGCCGTGGGCAAGCGCGCTTTCCATCGTGGCCTTGGAGCACATGGTGTAGGTGCCGAACTGCTTGTTCAGCCCTTCCAGGCGGGAGGCCAGGTTCACGCTGTCGCCGAGCATCGTGTAGTCGAAGCGGTTGGACGAGCCCATGTTGCCGACGACCGCATGCCCGGTGTTCATGCCGATCCGCTGGTAGAAGTCCTTGCCCGTCATGTTCTTCAGGTCGGCCCGCAGCTCGTCAAGCCGCTTCTGGCACTCCAGGGCGGCCGTCAGGATGCGGGAGGCATGGTCCTCCTGGTCCGCCGGGGCGTTCCAGAAGGCGATGATTGCATCTCCCTCGTACTTGTCGATCGTGCCGCCTGAATTCAGGATGATGGAGCTCATCTCGGAGAGGTAGAGGTTCAGCACCTCGGTGAGCTTGGTCGGGTTCTTGGCCAGGCTCTCCGATATGCTCGTGAAGCCCTGCACGTCGGAGAAGAAGATGCTGATCTCCCGCTCCTCGCCGCCGAGCCGCAGGCTGTCGGGGTTGCTTATCAGCTGGTCTATGACCGCCGGACTGAGGTACTGCGAGAACGCCGCCTTGATGAAGCGCTTCTGCCGGCCTTCCATCATGTAGGTGAGCGCGAGCTGGAGCAGGAAGGATATGCTGAAGCTCGCGAGCGGCGCGACGAGCAGTATGTAGAAGCCGATGACGAAGAGGGCGAAGGAGCCTGCCGTGATGATTGCAAGCCCGAAGGCCACCGTTCCGACCGCGGACAGCGCGTTGCCGAGGCTGCTTTTCCTGGCCTCCGTAAAGGAGATGGCGAGGATGCCCATGACGCTGGCAAGGACGATCCAGGCGATTGAGATGGGGGTGGGGACGGTGCGCATGAAGTCGTTGGACAGGAAGTTGTCCAGCTCGGTTATGTGGACTCCGCAGCCCGGGTACACCTGCGAGAGCGGCGAGGAGCAGATATCGAAGAGTCCCGGCGCATAGTAGGCGTAGTAGACGTAGGCCCCGGTGAAGCTGTCCGGCGGAATGAGCGGCTCCTTGCCGGCGATGTAGTCGTAGTAGCTCTGCAGCACGTCGGAGGCCCGGTAGGGGTTGTAGACCCCCAGGTCCTTCCGGTAGCGCAGGAGGAGGGTGTCCTCCTTTTCCACCGGATAGGTCTCCTTTATCTCGGCGATCGACATGCCGGATATGACGAGGGGGGCGACTCCGAGCGAGGGATACTCCGCATCCTCTCCCACGAAGGAGATCCGCGCCCGCCGCATCACGTCGTCGCTGTCCTTTGCGCTGACCGTGCTTCCTATGACGCCTGCGCTGTTGCGGATGGAGTCCACGGGGAAAATCTGGTCGTCGGTGGCGCTGGACGCGTCGTCCGCATACATCGCGTGGACGACCCTGCCGTAGTCCGTGCATGCCTTGGCGAAGGCCTCGTCATCGGCATCTCCGTAGACCGACGGTTCGGTGAACAGGACATCGAACGCGATGCACTCGGCATCCCCTATGTTCATGTACTTTACGATGTCGCCGAGCGCGGAACGGGGCCAGGGCCAGCCCCATCCCATCACCTGCCTGCCCCAGTTGATGCTCTCCTGGTCAACCGTGATGAAGCAGATGTCCTGCGATGGGTAGCAGTATGAGGAGGCGAACTTGGTCCGGCTGTCGAAGGTCTTGTTCTCCAGGAAGGAGAATATGCCGGAGAAATGCAGCAGGGTGGTCACCAGGGAGACCCCGACGATTATCAGGATGGAACGGAGGAATTTCATGGCTACAGGTTTCCCTTGGTCTTTGCGAAGCGTTCCGTGCGGGCCTCCTTGTTGTAGCTGCCCTTGAACTTCTTGAGGTCGCCCTTGATGTTCTTGAGCCGGGAGTCCGCGTTGGGATGGGTCTTGCAGAAGCCCGCCGTCTGTCCCGCCTCCTTTTCCTTGAGCAGGGTCAGCATGTCCTCCATGGCCTTGGGGTCGTAGCCCGCGTCGTCCATGAGCGACAGGGCCTTCTTGTCCGCCTGGAACTCCTGCGTCTTGGAGTAGCCGGAGGTCACGACCTGATTCACGATGTCGTCGACGCTGTCCTTGAATCCCTCGAGCAGCTGCGAGCTTGAACCGGAGCCGGCCTGGGTGGCCTTGATGAGCTCGTTCGTGGCCCGGCTGGAGCGGATGGCCTTCACGCTGTGGCCCAGCTGGATGTGGGCGACCTCGTGCGCTATGACGGCCGCCAGCGCATCCTCGTCATGGGCGCACTCCATGAGCCCCCTCGTTATGAGGATGTGGCCGCCCGGCGTGGATATGGCGTTCACTTCGTCCGTGTCCAGAATGCCCACGTAGTAGCCCTTGTACAGCACGGGCATGTCGGATGCCTGGGTTATGGCGGCGCAGATTCTGTTGGCGTATGCCGTCGCGGCCTTGTTCTGGTAGAGGCGGTAGTTCTCGAGGACCGTCCCGGCGACGGCCCTGCCTATGTAGTACTGCTGTTCGGGGGTGATTTCCTCGGCGATGTTCGCGATGGAAGTGGAGGCGGCCTC
>CAMJAJ010000051.1 GCA_946403565.1 uncultured Treponema sp.
ATTGTACGGGCCTGGTCCGAGATGGAGCGAGTTATCGCCTGCCTGATCCACCAGGTCGCATAGGTCGAAAACTTGTAGCCCTTGCGATACTCGAACTTCTCCACCGCCTTTATGAGGCCTATGTTCCCTTCCTGTATCAGGTCAAAGAGCTGCAGCCCCCTGTTCGTGTACTTCTTCGCGATGGACACGACAAGACGGAGGTTGGCGTTGATGAGGCGGTTCTTCGCCTGCTCCATCATGGCCTTACCCCTGTTTATCTCCTTGGTCTTGTCCAGGATTTCAGCGACGCTGTTTTCAAAGCTGTACTCTATCTTGTGCAGGCTGCGGTCTATCTTCTGAATCCTGGTGTAAATCTCGCGAATCTTGTCGGACTCCATCCCCAGGTCCTGCTCCAGCTTGACGCTCTCGAAGTGGACGGCAAGCCGCTTTCCTATGGAACGCAGGCCCGCAGGATCGCTAATGCGCAGTTCCTTCATCATCTTCTCCTGCTGCCGCTGGTACATGTCAATCTGCCTGGTAGCATCCAGGAACTTGGAGCTGAACCGGTCTATCTCCTCGGTCTGGATCTCTATCTTCTGCAGCTCACGGTTTATCTGCTCCCTCAGTTCAATCAGATGGGGATTCTCAAAGATGTCCATGCTCTTGTCATTCTCATTGAGCTGCTTCTTGAGGGCAATATACTGCTTTATCTGCGGAAGGACGGGCTTCAGGATGGAGCCGTAGGAGCTTTTGAGCCTCCGCTTCTCCGCCATCTCCTCGTTTATTTCCTTGCGGGCCTTGCCCGGCTCCTTGGGGTCTATACGGGTGAAGGCCTTCTGGGCAATCAGGAAGAACTCGGGAATCATTATCCCGGAGCTCTTTATAACGTCCTTGATTATGTTCTGACCATCCTCCATCTTCTTGGAGAGAATGACCTCCTGCTCCGCAGTGAGCAGGTTCTCCTTGCCTATCTCACGAAGGTAGAGGCGGATGGGATCGTCTATGTTGTCCTTGTCGCTGCCTTCGACGAACCTCCGCTTGCTCAGGTCATCGACCTTTGCATCAAGGGAAACGTCCTCGCCGACGACACCGCCTCCCTCTTCCAGCTCCTCCTCGGCAGCCTCCTCGTCCTCCTCATCAAGCAGGGAATCGGTCTCGTCAATGATCTGTATATTGTATTTCGGAAGAAGCTGAAGGACTTCGTCCATCTTTGGAGAGTTGACATATTCCGGGGTCAGAATCTCATTTATCTCATCCCAAGATATGAGCAGCTTGTTTCTCGCATAGTCGATGAGCTTCTTGACGTTTTCGTCCAAGTTGTCTTCACCATCATCACCCGTGTCCATGACATCCTGGTCCTCATCAGCCGCTTCGGCCGCGAGCGCCTCGATGGAATTCCTGTCCAAATTTCCATCGCCAGAAGCCTTCTTATCGGACTTTTTTGATTTTCGTGTTTTTTTTACCTTGCTTTCCTCTGCCACGTTTTCTGCCTTTTTTGATGTGCCGTTGGAAGATTTCATGCTCCGCTTTCCTCCTAAAGTTGCAAAACCGTCACCGCAACAGGTCTATCTGCCTGGCGATGTCCATTTTCTCCTCTAGAAGCTGGCTTACCTTCTTTTTGTCTTCATCTAAAGAACTCCTGCTTAAGGCAAGAATCTGCTCCTGGAGCCGACTCTCCCTCCGTTCAAGCGAACCAATCTTTATGCGTCTGGTGGCATCCCTAACAGAATCTTCGGCATATTCTGAAAATTGTCGTAGCGAATTAACTATGAAACTCTTCAACCCTTCATTATCGCACCTGTTGAGTATGGAGCTTATAGTAAAATTGTCATGTTCCGAACAGTCTTCGAGAATTGAGAACAACTTTCGTGCATTGGAGTCCTCAAGGTCTTCCACCGTGATTTCTTCCCGCATCTTTCGGAAAAGCTTTACGTCATCAGTCACGGCGGCAACGACGGCCTGCAGCTCGGCAGAGGGCTTCTCCTGCACAAGCTCCGGCTCCTTCTCCTGCACGTGCTCTTTTTTTCCAAGACGCTTTGAAAGACGGCTCCTGCCGCTATAGTAGTCTCTCCTAAGGGCCTCCAGTTCTACCTCGAACGCCTGACTAAACAGCTTCAGGCTCTCTTCTTTCCTGACGTTCGATTGCAGGGAATCCACATACCCAAAAAAATCCATCGAGGCGTTCGCCTTGTTCTCAGGGTTGTCTTTTGGGTACAGTTCCTTCAGTCTACTTATCAGAAAATCACAATCTAATATAGCTGCATTGACATCATCAGTCAAGGCTTTTTCACCGAATTTCAGCATAATTTCTGCGGGATCCTTCCCCCCGGACAGGCGGATTACGCGCACTTCCAAGTCCTGGGCCCGGCACATATAGATTGCCCGCAAGGTCGCCTGCTGCCCCGCCCCGTCGCTGTCAAAGGAAAGCAGGACGGTGCTGACGAACGGCTTGACCATCTTCACCTGCTCTTCCGTCAGGGCCGTCCCCAGGGGGGCGACCGCATATGTGATGCCGCACTGGTGGTAGGCGATGCAGTCCATGTAGCCTTCGCAGAATATGACCTTCCTGCTCCTGCGCAGCTCCTCCTTCGCAAAGTTGAAGGCATAGAGGGTCTCGCCCTTCCGGTACTGGATGAGGTCGCCTGAGTTCAGGTACTTCGGAGACTTGTCGGCGTCACCACGCAGGAAACGGCCGCCCATCGCGACGACGTTCCCGTTCCGGTTGAAAATGGGGAACATGAGCCGGTCGGAGAAGAAGGCATAGCCCTTGAACTTCTTGCTGAAAAGGCCCGACCCGTCCAAGAAGCCCTCGCTGTAGTTCTTCTTCCTCAGGAAACCGTAGAGCCACTTCCTGTCGGCGGGGCTGTAGCCCAGCTTGAACTTTTCGATGGTCTCATCGGTCAGTCCCCGGCTCCGCACGTAGTCCAGGGCGAAGCGCCCCGCCTCCGTCTCCATCAGCATATAATGGAAAGAAGTCGAAACCCTCGTGTACAGGTCCATGTACTCGTCCTTGAGCTTCCGGTTCGGATCCTCCCGCTGGAATTCGCTACCCGAGTCCTCATAGATGAGCTTGACACCGGACTTTTTGGCAAGCATCTCCACGGCATCGGCAAAATCCAGCTTCTCCATCTCCTGGACGAACTTGATCACGTTGCCGCCCTTGTGGCAACCGAAGCAGTAGAAGAACTTCCGGTCCTCGTCCACGGAAAAGGAGGGGGTTTTCTCGTTGTGGAAGGGACAGCAGCCCCACCAGGATGACCCGCGCTGGGTCAGGGGGACATACTCGCCCACGATGCTCACGATGTCCGCCCTGCTGGAGACCTCGTCGATCGACTCCTTTGAAATGAAGGCGCTCATTTTCCCGCAGGCTTGGTGTAGAGGTTTTCAGCCTGTATGTGCCCCTTGAAGTCCTTGCTGAAGGTGTGGCTGCCCCTGGAGGGGTCGGTCAACACGAAGTAGTAGTAGTCGGTCTTGGGCGGGTCCGCCGCCGCCTTGAGCGCGACCAAACCGGGGTTGGATATGGGCGTGGGAGGCAGGGCCGCCCACTTGTAGGTGTTGTAGGGACTGTCTATCTTCAGGTCCTCGTAGGTTATCCTGTCGGGATGGGGCCTGCCCTCTATCTCCGTCAGGATGTACTCGATGGTGGCGCAGGAGTAGAGGCCGATTCCACCGTCGATCCTGTTCTGGAACACGCTCGCTATGAGCGGGGCCTCGTCCGCAACCTGGTACTCCCGCTCCACGATAGAGGCCAGAATCACCCGCTCGTTGAGCTTCTGAGGGGAAAGCCCCTTCAGGGCCGGGATGTCCTCCAGCTTGTCAAAGAAGTTGTCCAGGAGCTTCCCTATCATGGCGTCCAGGTCCATTCCCTCGGTGAAAAAGTAGGTGTCGGGGAAGAGGTAGCCCTCCAATGAGTTCGAGGCAATGCCGTACTTGGCCAGGAGTTGCTCAGACCGGCAGGCCTCAATGAATTCCGCTTCATCGCAGAGCCCTGCGGCGGCGATGATGGCGGCTGTCTTCGTGATCGTAAGCCCTTCCGGGATGACGACCTTTATGTTCTCTGGAGAACCTGTCTGGAGCAGGTCATAAATCTCTACGAGGGGCATGGAGGAATCCAGTTTGTAGGCTCCGCTCTTCAGGTTGAAGGGCTTTTCCCGGTGGAAAATCCTGTAGCGTGCTGCGGCATAGAGGAAGTAGCGAGAGCGGAGTATCCCCGCCTCCTCCAGCTTGGTCGCCGCCTCCATGACGGTCATCCCGTTGGGGACATGAAACTCATAGGCTGTTGCTGTCTCTTTGTCCTCCGAAACAGGACTGAGGGCATAGCGGATTGCGAAGACACCTGCAAGTCCTGCCAGAAGGATAAGGAGAAGCAGGATAAGAAATATGGTCAGGAAAACGGAGCTCTTTTTCTTCGGCCTGGCTTTCTTTTCCATTAAAGCTCCACATCCTGACCTTCTATGGCAATGTCAATCTGCAGCCTGGAGTTCTCCGAGGACTCGGCATACCAGCGGGCGGCCTGCAGCATGGCGTAAATCTGCTGGTCGCTGTAGGTCGGCTCGTGATGGAACAGGAAGAGCCGCTTGGTATCGTAGGCGTTGGCAAAGTCAACGGCCCGGTAGTAGACGTTGTGGCCCCAGTTCTTCTTGGCCTCCGCATCGTCGATATTGTACTGGCTGTCCAGGACGACCATGTCCGCATCCTTGAACACGGCGTTCTTCGCATTCGCCACGTCCAGGTCGGCGTCGAGCAGCTCCACGTCCGTGGCGTAGATGAACTTCTTTCCGTTCTCCTCGAAGATATAGGAATAGGAGTTCCCCGGATGCCGCATCTTCTTCATCGTTATCTTGGTCGTCCCTATGAGGATGGACTCCATGTTCTTGAGCTGGTGGAAGCGGAAACGCCCCTTTATCCTGTTCCAACGGCAGTTCTCGGGGAAATACGGCAGGTCGTTCTGCTTGCTCAAGACCCGCTCCGCATCAGGGAACGCGGAGTAGACATCGATGATAACCTTCGGGTTGAACACCGCCCCCCAGAAGGGGATTCCCTGTATGTGGTCCCAGTGGAAGTGCGACATGAAGAGGTGGTAGTGGAAGTCCTTGGGCGGCTCGCCATGCACGGCGAACTCCCTGAGCCCTGAGCCGGCATCCAAGATGAACTTTGTTCCTGAGGAAGAGACCACCTCCACGCAGGGAGAGTTACCGCCGACCGTTCCAAACAGCCACTCAGGCAGCATGGCAAGGAAACGGGTCCGAGCATCCTGGGACTCTATGTCCTTGGGCGTAATCCGCTCCACGGCAGCAATTATCTTCGATTGGATCTGTTCTGGTGTCAAGGGAGTCGGAATCGAACCCCTCACACCCCAGAAATGAATTGTCACAATTCCTCCAGAACAAACATGGGCCTCAATCTGCCCAGGCTAATCATCATACCAATATATAACATTATCGAATGTTTTGCTAGAGTGTGTCAGTCAAAAAAACAAATTTCCACCCTCCGTCAGGCTCAGGAAGGCCTCCTCGAGGGAGTTTTTCCCCGTCTCACGCAGGATTGCCTCCACGGAGCCGGAGCTTACGACGGTCCCCGAGCGCATGATGAAGACCGTCCCCCCCAGCTCAAGGGCCTCGCCGATGCTGTGGGTGGAAACGATGACCGTCCTGTCCACCGCCAGCTCCTTGAGGGCAGAGCGGACCGCGACCCGCTGGGCAGGATCAAGCCCATCGGAAAACTCATCCAGGATGAAGACCTCCGGGTCCCGGCAGACGGCCAGCGCCAAGGCCAGCCGCTGGATGTAGCCCTTGGAAAGGGTACCGCAGCGTTTCCCCAGCACGTCGCCGAGCCCCGCCATGCCGACAGCCCTTCTCGCAAGGTCCATCCCGCCCGAAGCCGCAAAGGCAAGGCTCTCGGCGACCGTGAGCCTCCCGTCCGGCCTGAACGCCTCTCCGGCGTAGCCCACCGCCGCCCGTATCCGGCCCGGTTCCCGCTCCCCGCCCACGCAGACCTCTCCCTCCGTGGGCAGCAGCATCCCGGCGATGCAGCCGAGCAAGGTGGACTTCCCCGCCCCGTTCGGCCCCAGCAGCGTCGTTATGCTGCCCGGCCCCGCCTGGAAGTCCACGTCCTTCAAGGCGGCCACGGCCCGGCCCCCGCTCCCATAGGTCTTGCACAGGGAACGGACGACGACCCCGCTACTCATCCCGATAGGGTATGTCAAAGTGCATGCGGTCGTGGGTCAGCTCCGCCTGCGGGAAGACGGTCTTCGCCTCCTCCAGCAGCCGGTCCAGCTCCCGATCCGTATAGCGAGGGCTGTAGTGTATCATGGCCATGCGGCGGACGGCCGCATCACGGGCAATCGTGGCCGCCTGCCGGGCCGTCATGTGCTTCTTCTCCTTCGCCTGGTCAACCAGGTCGTCCGTGAACATCCCCTCGCATATCAGCAGGTCGGACCCCTTTACCTCATTCGCAATCGACGGCAGGTAGAGGGTGTCGGTCACAAAGCTGAACTTCCTTCCGGGACGAGCCCCTCCGACGACCTGTTCCGGCAGGACCTCCACTCCGTCGGCGTTCAAGACCTTCTGCCCATGCTGCAGCTTCCCCCAGAGGGGGCCGCGCGGCACTTTGAGGGCGGTCGCAGCCTCCGGGTCAAATTCGCCCGGCCTGTCCAGCTCCTCCAGCGTGTATCCGACGCAGGTCTTGGTGTGAGAAAGCGGAAAGGCTCGCACGTAAAAGTCCTCCCCCCCGTAGACCGTGCAGGGGGCGGTTATCTCGTTCACGACGATCGGGTAGTTTATGTACATGTCCAGTACCCTGCGGCTGGTCTCTATGTACTCGGCAATCTTCGGGGGGCCGTAGATGTAGAGAGGCTCCGTGCGCTCCACCTGGGATGAAAGCATCAGGATGCCCGGCAGCCCCGTCACGTGGTCGGCATGGGTATGGGACACGAATATCGCGTTTATCTTCTTCCATTTGAGATTCAGCCGCCTGAGGGAAACCTGGGTCCCCTCCCCGCCATCAAAAAGGAAAAGGTCCCCCTCCCGCCTGAGCAGGACGGAGGTCAGGTGGCGATACGGCAGGGGCATCATGCCTCCGCAGCCCAGTACGAATGCTTCCATGTTCATGCTCCCACTCTACCCCAAAAAAGGATTAAAGGCAAGGTAGACTTTTTGCACGAATTGGGCTATATTTAACTCCATTATGGCAGACGAGGCGAGGAAAATCATAGCCCAGAACAAGAAGGCGTACTTCAACTACACGGTGGAAGAAAAGATAGAGTGCGGCGTGGAGCTGCACGGTTCGGAGGTCAAGTCCCTTCGCGAGGGCAAGGTCTCGTTCCCCGACAGCTTCGCCCTCATCGAGCATGGCGAGGTGTGGGTCCAGAACTGCCATATAACGGAGTATTCCTATGCGGCAAACTTCGGGCATGACCCGGACCGGAAGAAAAAGCTGCTCCTGCACAAGGAGCAGATAAAGCGGCTGGAACGCAAGGTCGCCGAAAAGGGCTACACGCTCGTCCCCCTCCAGTTCTACTTCAAGAACGGCCGGGTCAAGCTGG
>CAMJAJ010000052.1 GCA_946403565.1 uncultured Treponema sp.
GCCTGTGCAAGAAGCTTGCCGCCGCCAAGCGGCCCTACAACCAGGTGCACGACATACGGGAGCTGGAGCGCCTGTGCGGGTCTGTCCACCACCAGGGGGTCGTGGCGATGATCGAGATGCCCGAGATTCCCGCGCTGAACACGGACGACACCGCCCGCTGGATTGCGAACCGCGAGAGCGCGGTCCTGCTGGACCGGGTGGGCAACGCGAACAACCTGGGGGCCATCGTGCGGAGCGCGGCCTTCTTCGGGGTGCCGAACATCGTCATTCCGCTGGACGAGGCGCAGTCGTCGGTCACGACGAGCAGCTACCGGGTCGCCGAGGGCGGCATGGAGTTCGTCAGGATATATACGATACGGTCAATCAGCAAGCTGCTCTCCAGCATGGAGGGGAAGATGGTGAGGATCGGCACGTCGCTGGACGCGCGCGAGTCCGTGTCAGCCATCGGCAGCTACTGCCGCGACAAGGGCAGCATAGTCGTCCTCGGTAACGAGGAGAACGGGATAAGCGACGAGGTGAAGCGCAACTGCGACCACCTCCTGCTCATTCCCTACGCCGGCATGGGGAGGGGCGGCCAGGCACCCAAGGTGGACAGCCTGAACGTCGCCCAGGCCAGTGCCGTCGTCATGTACGAGCTTGCAAAGGTGATGCCCATAGGGGGGTGATAGGAATGGATTCGTCTGCTGTTTCATATAGGATGCATAATAGGAAGCTTTCGCTTCAGCGGGGGCGGGCCCGGCTCTTCCTGCTCCTCCTCTCGGCCCTCCTGCTGCGGCCGGCGTTCTGCACCGACTACGTCGAGCCGCCCGTGCACATCCCCCCGTCGGAGGTCTGCGCCGCCACGGAGCTGCGCTCCCCCTTCGCCCTGGACTACTACTGGGACATCCCCCTCGCCCTGACCTCCGTGAGCCTCACGATTTCGGGCATGATCCTGGAATACCGGGTGGACGGCTGGGACGGGGACGGCACGTTCAAGAAGCGCGACATCAACTCCTTCGATGCCATCTGGTACAACCCCTACCGGCCCGCCATAGATCACCTGGGTACGATGAGCGCGGCCGTGGGCGTGGTGGGCCTGCCCCTCGGCGTCTACCTGACGGAGGCCATCGTCCAGAACCTCCCCGTCCGGGAGCTGGGGACGGTCGGCATGATGCTCGGCGAAAGCTACCTAATGGCGTATGGAATACGGAACATAATCAAGACCCACGTGCGGAAGACCCGCCCCTACATGTACACCTACAAATGGGACAAAGACGGCGTGCGGGACGGGGACTACTCGCTCTCCTTCCCGAGCGGCCATACGACGGACGCGTTCCTGGGGGCGGCCTTCCTTTCCTACACCTTCTGCAAGTACTATCCCGACTCCAAGCTCCGCTTCCCGGTCGTCGCCACGTCCTACGCGCTGGCGATCACGACGGGCGCTCTGCGGGTCGCAAGCGGCAATCACTTCCTTTCCGACGTGGCCGGCGGTGCCGTGCTGGGGACGGCGGTGGGTTTCCTAATCCCTGTCATCCACCAGAAGATAGCCGCGATCAAATACAAGGGGCGGCAGGTCCTCGAGTTTGACGGGCAGAGCCTGACGGCGACAATCAACTTCTAGCGGGCTTCTGAGGAGGAAACCTTATGGGCTGGCGCCGTGCGGTGGCTAACACCGTTCGGAAGCCGGCTCATTTCATTGGGGCAGATTTTAGAGGGTAACTGCATTGATTCATTTTGGATTCTCGTATGTCGGATGTATCTATCTTCTCATGCTGTTCGTGCCCAACATCATCTGGGCGCGGAACAGGCCGGAGGGCTATGATGCCTTCGCCCCTCGGGAGAACCGCATCCTCCTCGCGCTGGAACGCGCCGGGGAGGCGCTGACCTGCGTCTGCGCCCTCATCTTTTCGGACCTCAACATACGCGCGCCGGGACCGGACATCGTGGTCCTCCTGCTTTCCTTCGCGTTCATGCTCCTGTACGAATGCTTCTGGATCCGCTACTTCAGGGGCGGACGGACGATGCAGGACTTCTACTCCAGCATGCTGGGGATTCCGGTCGCGGGGGCGACGCTCCCCGTCATCGCCTTCTTCCTTTTGGGGGTGTACGGGGCAAACGGCCCGCTGCTCATCTCCGTCATGATCCTTGGAATCGGCCACATCGGGATCCACCTGGGCCACCGGAAGGAACTGAAGGAGCCGCAGGTGCGTGCGGGCCGGGCTGGGGCAGCTCAGGCCGTGACGGAGCGGAATGTGGCGGGCTGGCTGGGACAGGGCGGCAGCCGGACAGCCGGGAGCGGGGCCGGGCAGCGCCGCCTGACCGGGGGCCGGGCCGTCCTCAGGACCGTCTGCACCGTGCTCAAGGCCGTCGGCCTCCTCGTCCTCGTCCTGCTGGCCCTCGCCCTTACGGTCTGGTTCTCGGTCCGGAACGTCATCTTTATCCGGGGGACGGTCAATCCCACCACGGGCATCTATGAGGAAGGCTACGTCAGCCTCTGTGGGCAGGAGCTGTTCGTGCGGATCCGGGGCAGGAAGCGCTCCAATCCCGTGGTCGTCCACCTGCACGGAGGCCCCGGCAGCCCCGACGCCTGCATCGGCTATACGTTCATGGACCCGCTGCTGGACAAGGCGACGTTCGTCACCTGGGACCAGCGGGGCTGCGGGCGGACCTACTTCCGCAACAGGAAGGCCGACCCGGACAATGCGACTGCGGATTTCAAGCAGGCGCAGGCCGACCTGGACGCGCTCGTGGACTACGTCCGGGAGAAGTTCTCCACGGAGAAGGTTATTATAGAAGGACATTCCTACGGGACCTTCCTCGGGACGGCCTACGTCATGGCCCATCCGGATAAGGTCGCGGCATACATCTCCATAGGCCAGTGCACGGAACTGCATTACGGGGACATCCTCTCCTGCGAGGACGCGGTCTACCGGGCCGAGATGAAGGGCGACGACACGGCCGAGATGCGCAGGGCGGGCGAGACATTCGCGGCGGACGGCTCGTTCTTCAACCTGATGAAGCTGAGGGAATTCACGGAAAAGTACCACAAGGCCCCCGTGGGGGACAAGACCATGCTGCGCGGGGCCCTCTCCCCCTACTTCAACCTGGTCGATGCCCGCTGGATATTCGGCGTGCTCTCCCGCCCGGAGAAGATGTATGCCGTCAACCACAAGCTCCTCGACCATCTGCTCGCCTCCCGCATCTATGACTTCGGAGTGGACTACCGGGTGCCCGTCCTCTTCATCTCCGGCGAGTATGACTGGGTGACGCCCCGGGGCCTGGTGGAAGAGTACTGCGCGGCCGTATCCGCGCCATATAAAAAGATGATTTCCATCGAAGGCTGCGGACATACCCCCCAGGCTGACAGGCCGGGGACGGTCATGCGGACGATAAATGAATTCTTGAATCAACTGAGGCAGGAATAATGTATTCAATCGTTGGAATCCTTGCGGTCATAATGCTGTTCATAACGAACAGGGATATCTTCTTCCATGCTACGGTCCGGTTCCCCGAACTGGGACAGGTGCATAGTCTGGACCCGGAGTCCGAGCTGGAGAAAAAGCTCCAGCTGGAGCGGCTGCCTCGGTCGCAGCAGGACCTGCCCCGGCGTCGCTACCGCCTTTTCCTGTGCGGGGTGCTCGGCTTCTACCTGACCGACGCGCTGTGGGGAATCCTCTTTGCCCTCGGACTTCCGCGCTGCCTGTTCGTGGACACGTCGCTGTTCTTTTTCGTGATGGCCCTTGCCATCCTGTTCTGGACCCGCTACGTCATCTCATATCTGGATACCGCCAAGAACTTTGGAAAGCTGGTGTACGTGTTCGGCGTCGTGTTCCTTGTGCTGGAGCTTGCGGCCGTCGTCGTGAACCTCTTCAGGCCGGTCCTCTTCTGGTTCGATGCTGACGGCAGCTACCATGCAGGCTCGCTGCGCTATGCCACCTTCGGGCTGCAGGGCCTGATGTTCCTCCTGATCGCGCTCCACATCCTCTATGTCGGCGGTGTTTCGGAAGGGGCGATCAGCAGGCATTACCTTGCGATCGGGCTGTTCGGCATGGCGATGGTCGTCTTCATCACGGTGCAGCTTTTCTTTCCCATGCTCCCCCTGTATGCGATGGGCTATATGATCGGCACCTGCCTCATCCACAGCTTCGTCGTGGAGGATGAGAAGGAGGTGTACCGGGAGGAGCTGGAGAAGGCGCTGGATCGGGAGCGGAAGCAGCTGGAGGACCTGAAGGAGGGACGCAAGGCGCTGCGGGCGGCCCTTACGGTCGCGCAGAAGGCGAGCAAGGCAAAGACCGCCTTCCTTTCCAACATGAGCCATGAGATCCGCACGCCGATGAACGCCATAATCGGCCTGAACAGCATCGCGATGGAGGAGCCGTCCATCTCCGTCGCGGTCAAGGAGCACCTCGTCAAGATAAACTCGTCCGCGCACCATCTCCTGGACATCATCAACGACATCCTGGACATGACCAGGATCGAGTCCGGCAGCCTGGAGATAAAGAACGAGGACTTCTCGCTCGCCGACTGCATGGTGTACGTGAACAACATCATCGGCAGCCAGTGCCGGAGCAAGGGGCTTGCCTATGAATACCGCGCGGCGGAAGGCGTGGAGGGCTGGTACTGTGGGGACGCGGTGAAACTCAAGCAGGTGCTGATCAACATACTCGGCAACTCCGTCAAGTTTACGCCCGAGGGCGGCACCATCCGCCTGCTGATCGAGAAGAAGTCCCGCTTCAACGGGCAGGCGACCCTGGTCTTCACCATAGCCGATACCGGTATAGGTATCAGCGAGGAATTCCTGCCGCATATCTTCGACGCGTTCAGCAAGGAAGACCTGTCCATGACCACCAAGTACGGAAGCACCGGCCTGGGGATGGCGATTACGAAGAGCATCGTGAACCACATGAACGGACAGATCGACGTGAAGAGCAAGAAGGGCAAGGGCACGACGTTCACGGTGACCCTCACGCTTGCCGAGTCGGACAAGGGCGGTGCGAACGGCGGTCGGGCGAAGTCCGCCTCCGGCACGAAGCCCGTCGATGGTGCGCGGCTTGACGGTGCCGCGAAGGCCTCCGACGCGAAGTCCATTGTGCCGGAGGAGGAGCGGCTCGCGGACCTGACGGGACGGCACGTGCTCCTCGCCGAGGACATGGAGATAAACGCGGATATAGTCGTCATGATGCTGAAGCGGCACAATGTCGAGGCGGACGTGGCGCAGAACGGAAAGATGGCAGTGCAGCTGTACATGGACCACCCCGAAGGCTACTACGACGCCATCCTGATGGACATGCGGATGCCGGAGATGGACGGGCTGGAGGCGACCCAGCACATACGCGCGTCCGGCCGTGCCGACGCCGCCCGCATACCGATCGTCGCGCTCACGGCGAACGCCTTTGAGGAGGACGTGAAGCGGAGCATGCAGGCGGGCTTGAACGCGCACCTGAGCAAGCCGGTCGAACCGGAGCTCCTGTTCCATACCCTCGGCAGGCTTATCCATACGGAGGAATCCGGCGGGAAGGCGTAGGGGCCTTCCCGCGTCCTGCACAGCCTGTAATATGGAAGCTTTTCCTGTTGACGGCAGCAGCGGCGGTGGTGACGTTTGCACAGAGCCTATATGACACTTTCCTGAAAGGAAAGTGGCTCTCCCGTAGACTATGTGACACTCTCCCGTAGCCTGTGTGACACTCTCCCGTAGCCTGTGTGACATTCTCCCGTAGCCTATATGACCGTACGCACCTGCTACGGCACGGACATACGCACCTGCGGCGGCTGTGTATGGGGCAGATTGTTCCTATATGGCGCAAGGCGGTATCGTATGTATATAAGGCACGACCGTACGCACCTGCTACGGTCGTGTGTGTGTAGCTGAATTGCTACATTAAGGCGTTCGAGGCCCGCCGTTGCTTGGCACGACCGTACGCACCTGCTTCGGTCGTGTGTAGACAAATTGCTACATCAAACTCCCTCGGAAATACCCTATATTGATGCCATAAGGACAGGGCGAAAGCCCGTTCCGCGTTGCGGAATCGTCCGACATCAAAAACAGGAACCACAGGTTCCAAGGAGTTCTTATGAACATCAACACTTTGAACAGCGAGCCGCTCACGAGCAAGACGGGAAAGCTTGCAATCGCACTGTATCCCAACAGCCTTACGGGCCAGGATGGGAGCAAGAAGCAGGTCTATTACGCAAAGGTCGTAAACCGCAGCCGCCTGCTGCAGGAAGACATTGCCGATGACCTGATAGCCAACGGCACAGGCCTTTCCAAGGAGGGCATCATGAGCACCTGGAGGCTCATAAACAATGCCGTCATCTGCCGCCTTGCCGACGGCCTGTCCGTCGAAACCGGGCTGGGGACCTTGCGCCCCTGCGTGCTGGGTTCGTTTGAGAGCGAGGGCAGCGAGTTCAACAAGGACCACCACCGCATCAGCGTCCTGTACCGCCCCGACAGGCAGCTCAAGGAGATCATGGCCTCGCTCACGCCGGTCATAACGCAGGGAAACCGCATCCTGCCGGAGATCATTTCCGTGCAGGACAAGTCGCTTCCCGCTGGGTCGGAAGACCGGCTCAGTCCTGGCGGTTTCTTCTCCATACGGGGGAGGAATATCATGGTCGTTGACGGAAATGAGCCTGATGAAAGCGGAAATCCGGTCGGCCTGTATTTTGACTGCGTCAGCGACGCGAGCAAGTCCGTGCGTCTGGTTCCGTCCCAGATCTATCACAACAGCACCGGCCTGCTTGAAGGGATAATCCCCCAGCTTGAAAGCGGCAGCTACAGGGTGCGGGTGGTCACGCGCTTTTCGAAAAGCGGAGAGGCCCGCAAGCTTGCGCAGGAAGACTGCTTTGACCGGGAGTTTACCGTTGCGTAAGGGCTAGGCCGCGTCCGCGGGGAATACGGCCGTACGGCACATGCCGATGTGGTGCGTGCCGGGGCGAGTCGTATCTTCGCGGCGCGTGAACCTGCGGCGCGCAGTCCTGCCTCAGGCGGCAGCCGGGTGGCCTTGTGCCGCCCGGTTGTCCCGGACCTCCACTACGGAAGGGCCCTGACTCCTGTACCCGATGGGATTCCTGCCTCCATTTGGCCGGTCATGCGGATGGGAATAAGGACTTGAACGGTCTGAGATTTTGATATACAATAACAAATAAGCAATGGATGGTGGGGTTTATGCTGACAGGTTCTATGGCATAACGACGATAATGTGTTATGTGGAAGCCTGTACGAGGGCGCAGAAGGAAAGGAATGTCAATTTTTGGGAATTTTTATGGTAGGATTCATGGTTCTGTTGAATTTCTGGCTTCAGAAAGTTTGAATTATATTCTTAATAGTTCAGATACAGTAAATAAGAATTTTGTAAATCTAATCAATCTTGATACCAATACAAATTTCTCCGAAATTACATTTAACTCACAAGT
>CAMJAJ010000053.1 GCA_946403565.1 uncultured Treponema sp.
CCAAGGCCTATGCCCTGGGCGGTTCCCAGGCAATCGCCGCGCTCGCGTTCGGCACAGAGAGCATTCCCAAGGCGGATGTCATAGTCGGACCGGGCAACAAGTTCGTAGCCGAGGCCAAGAAGCTCATCTACGGGACGGCGGGCATAGACATGCTGGCAGGACCGACCGAGGTCTTCATCATAGCGGACTCAAGCGCGAATCCGGAATGGGTCGCCGCCGACCTCCTGGCTCAGGCGGAGCATGACGTGGTGGCCCAGCCCATCCTGGCAACCCCGGACGAAGCCCTTGCGCATAAGGTCGCGGCCGAGATAGACAGGCAGCTTGAGGCCCTCCCGACCAGGCAGACGGCGGCGGCATCGGTCGGAAGCTTCGGCAGGATAATCATCACGAAGGACTTTGACGAGGCCGCCAGCATAGCGGACAGGAAGGCCCCTGAGCACCTGGAGCTTGCGATGGAGGAGGGGGCTGAGCGCGACAGGATTGCCTCGCTCGTGCACAACTACGGCTCGCTTTTCATCGGCCACAATGCGGCGGAGGTCTTCGGCGACTATGCGGCGGGCCTGAACCACACCCTCCCCACGTCGGGCAGCGCGAGGTTCACGGGCGGGCTTTCCGTCAGGATGTTCCTCAAGACGGTGACGACGCTCCGCGTGACCCCCGGCAAAAAGGGAGCGGTGGACTCGGCACAGGCGGCAAAATGCCTGGGAGAGGCAGAAGGGCTTGCGGCCCATGCGCATTCGGCGGAGCTCCGCCTGAACGCGTTCACAGACGGAAAGGTGGTGTGAAATGAAGATCTACAAGATTGGCGACGACGTCCTCAGGCAGACCTGCGAGCCGGTGAAGCCGGAGGAAATAAACGACGAATTCAGGGCGACGCTCGAGGAAATGTTCGAGACGATGACGAGCGCGAACGGGGTCGGCCTTGCCGCCCCCCAGGTGGGCATTGCAAAGCGCTTCTTCGTCATGCGGTCGGACGACGACGTGAACCGGGTGTTCATCAACCCGGAAATCATCAAGACCTCCGAAGACCTCTCGGACTACGATGAGGGCTGCCTCTCCATACCGGGGGTATCCGAGACGATACAGCGGCCCTCCACGATTTCCGTGACCGCGCTCAACGAGCGGGGCAGGCACTTCACGATCAACGACGCGACCGGACTGCTCGCCCGCATCATCCAGCACGAGAACGACCATCTGAACGGCATCCTGTACATAGACAGGGGGGATGAGGAGTTCAAGAAGAAGACCATCGAGGACTTCAAGCGGAAGGCTGAACGGGCGGCCCTGAAGGCGGCAAAGAAGGCCGCGAAAAAATCCAAGAAGGAAGGCTAGGCCATGCTCCGTGTCCTCTACGGCGGCAGTCCCGCCGCGTCCGCAAAGACGCTGGAACTCATCCTCAAGGACAGCGCGATGTCCGCCTCGGTCCCCTCCGAGGCATACAAGATTGTCGCCGTACTGACAAACCCGCCGTCGGCCAAGGGCCGGCACAAGGATTTGATTCCCACCGAGGTGGCCCAGTATGCCGACATCTGGAACAAGGCGCGGGGCGACGACATAAAGATTCTGACGCCGGAGCACCTCAAGGAGGAGGCCCGGAACGAGATTTCGGCCATACAGCCTGACATCTTCGTCTGCTTCGCCTACGGGCACATACTGGGTCCCAAGTTCCTGTCCATGTTCAAGTACGGGGTGGTCAACCTGCACCCTTCGCTCCTGCCCAAGTACCGGGGGGCCACGCCGGTTCCCGCCGCCATATTGAACCAGGACACGGAGACGGGCTTTTCCCTGCAGAAGATGGTGCTCGGAATCGACGAAGGCGACGTGCTGTACGAGGAGCGGATGGGACTGACCGGTACGGAGACGGCGGAGCTGCTTCTGAGCAAGGCGGCCCTCTTCGGAGGCATCGCGATCACCACCCTGCTCCGCCATGTGGCAAAGGAGGGTGACCTGCCCCCGTCCAGGCCGCAGGAGGGCACGCCCAGCTACTGTTCGACCATAAAGAAGGAAGACGGACGCATCAACTGGAAGGACAGCGCACTGCAGATAGACGCGCAGATACGGGCATACACCCCCTGGCCGGGATGCTACACCAGCCTGAACGGAACGCAGCTGCGGATCCTCAAGGCGGCGGCCGCGAGCAAGGTCGCCTCGCAGGACAGCTCAATCACGCAGAACACCGGGGCCGTCCCCGGAACGGTGCTCTCCTACTCCAAGCAGCGGGGCATCCTCATCCAGACCGGAGACGGGGTCCTGCTCGTGACGGAGCTGCAGTGGCAGGCAAAGAAGGCGATGGACTACAAGTCCTTCATGAACGGAACGAGGAACTTCATAGGCTCGGTGCTGGACTGACAGGAGCACCGGGACCAGCAGAGAATACTTACGATAATTACAGATAGGAACGCACTATGGACGAAAAGGACATCATGGGAACTGAAAACAGAAAAGAACGGAAAGGTGGACTCGGAAGCAGGATAGCGGACGGCATAAAGGCACAGACAGACGGCCTTGCCTACGGCGGCAAGCCCCTCTTCTTCACGATGATCCTGACCCTCTGCGTCACGGTCATCGCCTGCATCGCGGTCTTCTTTGCCAGCCTGCAGGGGGAAGAAAAGGTCATGGTGCCCGACGTGGTGGGCAAGAGCCTGACGACCGCCCTGCTGGAGATGCAGCAGAAGGAGCTGTACGCAAAGATACAGCTGCGCTACTCCGACGATGAGGACGCGCTCACGATACTGGAGCAGGATCCCGCCCCCGGCGCCATCGTCAAGGCCTACCGGCGGGTCACGCTGACCGTCTGCCGCGGCCCGGAAGGAAGCAGCATGGACGACCTCGTCGGCAAGAACATAGACGAGGTGCTGCCGGCTCTCAAGCAGAAGTTCAGCGCGGGCAAGTCCCTGGTCACGGTCGCCTCCCCGGTATACAAGAAGGACCCCAAGGCAGCGGGAACGATCCTCGCCCAGACGCCAAAGGCCGGCAGCCCCATAACGGACATCACCAGGCTGCAGCTAATCGTAAGCAGGGGCATGGAGGAAGAACAGGCTCAGGTCCCCGACCTTTCGGGCATGAAGGTCTCCGAAACGCTCAAGACGCTTTCGTCCTCCAAGGTCATCTTTGACTTCACCAGCCACGAGGCCTTCTCGTCGGAAAAGGCGGGAACGGTCACGAGCCAGGACGGCGCGGGACAGACCGTCGGAGCCTGGAGCCACGTCAAGGCGGACTTCGCCTTCGCCCCCGCGAAGGAAGGCGACGAGACGGCCAACGGCATCCTGAACGCCTCCATCAGCGAGTACCCCTACCCCGTGCCCATGACCGTGAAGGCCAGCAGCCAGGAGGGCAAGACCACGACGCTCGCCAGGTTCCAGCATGACGGCGGCAAGGTGACCCTGCCCTACTCCGTCGCGAAGGGCAGCACGCTCACCCTCTACGCCCTGGACCGGGAAGTCTACTCCACGGTGGTGAACTGAGCCTGTTTCAAAAGTCCACGGCGCAACAACGCCACGCCCTGCTCGCGTTGTTGCCAGGACCTTTTAGCTGCATCGGCGCACCGGGAACGCGTTCCAGCGTGCCCCCTCAGGATCCGTCCCCGCCCTCCCCGCACGTCATTTCCCCCTTGTCCGTCACGCTTCCTTCATGCTAGAATCACGGCATGGACATTTCATACAACAAAGAACACAGGCTCTTTTCCATAGAGACGGAGCGGAGCGGCTACTACATCGCCCTGGCGGACGACGAGGGCTTCGCAGGACACGTGCACTACGGCAGGAAGCTGGGGAAGCAGGACGACCTGGTCCAGCTGCTCAAGGTAAACGAGTATCCCTTCACCCCCTCAAAGCTCAAGCGGGAAAAGCTGTCGTTCTTTGATGCCTTCCAGTGGGAATACCCCTGCGGCGGAATGGGAGACTACCGGGAAAGCTCGCTGGACGTCCGCAACGACAGGGGGCAGTCCGCGGTGAGCCTGAGCGTCCGCTCGCACGAGATCCTGCGGGGCAAGCAGGCGCTCGACGGCCTGCCCGCCAGCTGGGGAAGCGACAGCGACTGCATGACCCTCGTCCTGCACTGCAAGGACGACGTGCTGGACCTGGAAGTAGACCTCTTCTATTCGATATTCGACGGCATAGACGCGGTGGCCCGCCATGCGGAGATACGGAACTGCAGCAGCCGGAGCGTCAAACTGTGCAAGGCCCTTTCCTTCTGCCTGGACATGGACCGGCAGGACAAGGACTTCGACTTCATCTCCCTGCACGGCAGCTGGGCCAGGGAACGGCACATGGACCGGGTCCCCCTGCACCACGGCAAGACGAATGTCTATTCGACCAGGGGTGAGACCGGCCACCAGATGAACAGCTTCGCCGCCCTCGCCGAACACGGCGCGGACTGGGACAAAGGGGAAGTCTACGGACTGAGCCTCGTCTACTCCGGGAACTTCATCACGCAGGCGGAGGTGAACCAGTTCGACTCCATCCGCTTTGTGACGGGCATAAACCCCGACGGATTCAGCTGGCAGCTGGAGCCGGGCGAACGCTTCACCACGCCCGAGGCCGTCATGGTCTGGTCCGACGAAGGACTCAACGGCATGACGCACGGATTCCACGACCTGTGGCGGGGACATCTGATACGCGGCAGCTGGAAGGACAGGCCGCGGCCCATCCTCATAAACAACTGGGAGGCGACCTTCTTTGACTTCGACACGGACAAGCTCCTTTCCATCGCGCGGGAGGCAGCCAGCCACGGAATCGAAATGCTCGTCATGGACGACGGATGGTTCGGCCACCGCAACAGCGACAACTCCTCCCTCGGCGACTGGTTCGTAAACGAGGACAAGCTCAAGGGCGGACTGGCCCATCTCGTGGACGAGGTGAACAAGTTGGGGCTCAAGTTCGGAATCTGGTTCGAGCCGGAGATGATTTCGCCGGACAGCGACCTGTACCGCGCGCATCCCGACTGGGCAATCCAGGTCGCGGACAGGGAGCCGGGCCAGGCGCGGCAGCAGTACGTGCTGGACATAGGCCGCAAGGAGATACGCGACTGCGTGTACGCCCAGCTCAAGAAGATCCTTGAAAGCGCGAACATCGAATACGTCAAGTGGGACATGAACCGGCCGCTGAGCGACATAGGAAGCTCCGTCCTGCCCAAGGACAGGATGGGCGAGCTCCTGCACCGCTACGTCCTGGGCGTATATGAGATGCAGGAGCGGCTGGTCACGGACTTCCCCCATCTGCTCCTGGAGAACTGCTCAGGCGGCGGAGCCAGGTTTGACCCGGGCATGCTCTACTACGGCCCGCAGATCTGGTGCTCCGACGACACCGACGCGGTGGAGCGCCTGGCGATACAGGAGGGAACGGCACTCGCATACCCCCTCTCCTCGATGGGGGCGCACGTCAGCGTCTGCCCCAGCCAGGCATGCGGCAGGATGACCCCCTTCAGGACAAGGGGCTTCGTCGCCCTCGCGGGAACATTCGGCTACGAGCTTGACATAACCAAGCTGTCGGACGAGGACAAGTCGCTGATTGACGCACAGGTCGCCTGCTACCACAGCTACAACGCGCTCATACGGGAAGGCGACTACTACCGGCTGCTTTCCGCCCGGGAGAACGGCGGCTGCTGCGACGCATGGGAAGTCGTGTCCAAGGACAGGAAGGAAGCCCTCGTCACCCTCGTACAGGTGCTGGCCCGTCCCAACTGGCACTCGCGCAAGCTCATCATCAAGGGGCTGGACAAGGCCAGGAGCTACCGGGTCAATCTGGAGGACAGCACGGGCAAGACCCAGGATCTGGGAACCTGGTCAGCACTGACGCTCGAAGGCGCCGGCCTGCTGCTGGGCCGTCCCTGGGGTGACTTCCAGAGCCAGCTCATACACCTGACGGCGGTATAACAACATTTGGAGGAAAGGGCATGAGGCTGCTATTCATACGGCACGGAGAACCGGACTACACGAACGACTGCCTGACCGAGAACGGCAGGATACAGGCGCAGGACACGGCACGGAGGCTCAAAGGCGAAGGGCTCAAGGCCATCTACTCATCGCCGATGGGCAGGGCCAGGGAGACGGCCTCCTATACGGCGCAGGAATACGGCCTGGACATCCAGCTGCTCGACTTCATGCATGAGATAGACTGGGGCGACCGTCCAGGGGCAACGGAAAAGCTGGAATATGACGGCCATCCCTGGACCCTGGGCTACCGGCTTTTGACAGAGCATCCCGGCTGCACCGAGAACTCCGCATGGGCGGACCACCCCTACTTCCGGGACAACGTCTGCATGGACTACTACCGGAAAGTCTCGAACGGAATAGACGCGTTCCTGGCGGGCTACGGCCTGGTCCGGCAGGACGGGCTGTACAGGTGCGGCGACTGCAGCGAGGACAGCATAGCCCTGTTCGCACACGGCGGTTCCGGCGCGATACTCTTCTCGCACATCCTGAACCTGCCCTTCCCCTTCGTCCTTGCCTCCATGCCCTACGGAGTATGCTCGGTGTCGATAATCGAATTCAAGAAGCAGCGGGGAGACATCATAGCCCCGCGGCTGGAGCTTTTCAACGACATGGGGCACATAGACAAGCGCAAGGTCGAAAAGCTCTGCTTTGAAAAATAGCGGTCCGGCAAACGGCGGGCCTCCCCGCCGTAGCCAGGCCTGCCCCCCTTCACACAGCCCCCCTGCACCACTGATCTGCGGACTTACACAGGCCGCAAATGCGTGAAATTCAACCTGCAAGACTTTCTGAATCACCAAGCAAAAGTTCCTGAATAACCAAGCAAATGACATGTAATAGGGCTGTTTACAACATGTAACAGGGCTTTTTACAAGTTGTAAATAGTCTATTTACAAGATGTAACTAGTCCTATTACATCTTGAATGTAGCCCTATTACATGATTTTTGCTTGCTGTCAGAAGAGTCTTTGCAGCAACTGCCAGCCCTCTTTGCTTGCTACCTAAAGCCTTCTTGCACCCGGCACTGAAAATTCGCTCGATGCTGAAAAAAGGCGGCGCAAACCTGTATGAAAATACTGCTTGACACTCATATTCGTATAAAGTGAATGTATCCAATTTCCTGAAAATAAGCAGCCGTATTCTTGCATTTTTTCAATCTCATCGTAAATTTTGAACGCAAACGGTGGTTTATTTTCAAAGTCTTGGCAAAGCGGGGCCTTTATACAGTTAATCATGCTACCGATACAGGGCTGCGTACGCTTAATGGATAGGGGCAACCGGATTAAGATTGCCCCTAAGAGTCCTACTTCCGGCACTCGCACATCCAGACGAACGTCTCCCCGTAGACATTGTATGAAGGGTCGTATCTCGGGTATCCCCAGAAGTCGGACATCCCGTAATTGTTTTTGTCGTACCGGGCCTGCGGCTCAACATACAGCCACTTGCCCCCGGA
>CAMJAJ010000054.1 GCA_946403565.1 uncultured Treponema sp.
GTGAAGAGCGCGAGGATGACGAGGGAGGAACTGAGCCCGTCTACCCCGTCGGTGCAGTTGGTCGTGTTCACGGAGACCCAGAGCAGTACGGTGGATATGGTGACGTACAGCCATGCAGGGACCCGGACGGCGCCGGAGACGAAGGGCAGCCAGAAGGAGAGCGAGCCGTCCGGCGCCGCCATGAAGTACGCGAGCAGGAATGAGGCGGCAAGGCACAGGATGAAGTCCAGCAGGGCCTTGCGGTACTCGCCCCAGCCGTTCAGGCTCCTGTCATCCAGATAGCCGGTCAGCATCATGAGCCAGGTAAGGACCAGGGCCCCGGCCTGCAGGAGGTCCAGGGGGATGAATGCGACGCAGAGCAGGACGAAGAGGCTGATGAAGACCACGCCCGCACCGGTCGGCTTGCCCTTGGCCGCCTCCTTGGAAAGCGTGAACTCCCTCCCCCGGTCATGCGGCAGGAGTCCATAGAACTTCGGAAGCAGGCTTTCGGTCAGGACAAAGGCTATATAGAGGGCAAAGACGATCAAGATTGCGTAGGACTGCAGGAGCCGCGCAGGGCCAAAATAGCTTTTCAGCAGTCCACCCAGATAGTAAAGCATTTTTGTATAGTATCAAAAACGGTCGAGAGTTTCAAGCCGAGGGAATTTTGCCGCTTCCCTCTCGATTAAATTTTCCCGTTGTGCTAGAGTGTCTTTCACCGCCGGAGGAAGGGTTCCTGCCGCGGAGTTTGCAGAAGTGAGGTGTGACGACATGGAAATTGTCTGTTTGGATTTGGAAGGGGTGCTGGTGCCGGAGATCTGGATTGCCTTCTCCAAGGCATCGGGAATCAGCGAGCTGAAGAGGACGACGAGGGACGAGCCGGACTACGACAAGCTGATGAAGTGGCGGCTTGGCATACTCAAGGAGCATGGGCTTGGCCTTAAGGAGATCCAGGACACCATCGCGACCATCGACCCTATGGAGGGGGCAAAGGACTTCCTTGACGAGCTCAGGAGCTTTACGCAGGTGATAATCCTCAGCGACACCTTCACCCAGTTCGCAGGCCCGCTGATGAAGAAGCTCGGGCAGCCGACCATATTCTGCAACACGCTGGAGGTCGCTCCGTCAGGCGAGATAACGGGCTTCAGGCTGCGGTGCGAGAACGGGAAGCTGACGACGGTGAAGGCGCTGCAGTCCATCGGCTTCGACACAATCGCCGCCGGTGACAGCCATAACGACCTCGGGATGATCCGCGCGAGCAAGGCGGGCTTCCTCTTCCGCTCCACGGACAAGATAAAGGCCGACAACCCCGGCATACAGGCATTTGAGGAGTACGGGGACCTCCTTGCGGCGATAAAATCCGCCGTATCTTCTTGAAATAAGGATAGATTTGCTATAAGATAGCCCCCTATGGAAGAGCAGATTCTTTCCCGCAAAAAACTTGAGAGCCTCACGAACACGGAGCTTGCTGAGCTTGCGGACGGCTATGGGCTGGACATTCCCAGCAGCCTGAACAGGAACTTCATAATCGGGGAGCTGCTCGAATATGCGCAGGAGCTGGAGAGCACGTCGCTCGCTGACAGCGAGCTGAACTATGTCGATACGGAGGATGACGGCGGCGAGGCGGCGGGGGACGATTCCCTGCCCAAAAGCTACAACGAGACCAAGATAAACGCCGTCCTCCGCAATCCGACCTGGGTCTACGCGTTCTGGGACATAAGCGAGTCCGACCTGCAGTCTTTTGACGATAACACGGACTTTTCAAACCTGAACCTGCATGTCTCCTTCTTTGACAGCGCTGACAGCGAGGATCAGACGGATTCCATAGACCTCAAGGTTTCCCTGGAGGACAGGAACCAGTACATACTGCTTTCGTCCGCAAAGAAGCATTTTTCGCTCGCGCTCGAGGCCTGCTACCTGGGAAAGCAGCCCCTGGTGCTGGCACGGAGCAAGCGGATTTCCGTGCCGACCGGCAACGAGGTCTTGAAGAATGCGGTCCCCGGGAAGAACATGGACTTTCCGCCGCTGGTCCGCCTCTCGGGAATTGACTCCGTCCTGAGGCGGCAGTACCTGGACCATAGGGAAATGTTTTCGGAGTCGGACGCGTAAGACTATGGCCAGCAAGGATTTAATTTTGCTTCTGACGGCCGAACAGGCCTTCATACACAACTTCAACGCAAAGGAAAACTTCGTCTACGAGGACTCGGTCCTCTTTTCGGCGATATCGAACAGCTACCTGCCCCTGCTGAACATGTTCCGCAGGCTGGAAGGGGAAGGCGTTCCGTTCAAGCTGGGCCTTGTCCTCAGCACCCCGCTCTGCACCCTGCTGGCCCACAAGAGCACCAAGAAGAAGTACGTTGCCTGGCTTGACAAGATGCAGAAGCTGGGCGAGGAGGAGCTGGAGCGGCATGCGGGGGAGGAAGACGTCCTCCGCAATGTCAGGCACTGCCTCCAGGCCGTCCAGAAGAATAAGGAAGATTTTGAGGAGACCTATGAGGGCGACCTCCTGAAGGCCTTCAAGTCCTTTGCGGACAAGGGCTTTTTGGAGCTGATTCCCACGGCGGCGACATACAGCTACCTGCCCCATTACGGGGACCTGAAGGAGGCCCTGAACGCCCAGGTGGACGTGGGGCTGCATGCCCACCGGTCTTTCTTTGGCGAGACCGGGGACGGCTTCTTTCTCCCCTACCTTGGGTGGGCGGATGACTTTGATACGGTCCTCCGCTCCTATGGCGTGAACTACACGGTCGTGGACACACGGTCCCTCCTCTTCAGCAAGGACCTGCCTCCCACGGGGATATTTAGCCCCGTACGGACAAAGAAGTCGCTCGTCATCTTCGCGCGGGACTTCGACACACCCGAGGACATAGGGGGGAACCCGGCGGACGGACAGGACGACGGCTACATGAACGCCCCGGTCTACCGCTGCGAACTGAACGACATCGGCTTCGAGCTGCATGACGGGAACATGGAGGACTTCCTCGGCACGGACTCGTCCAGGCTCCAGACGTGCTACAAGTACTGGTCGAACGACGGGGCCACATACGATGAGGAGGCGGCGGAAGTCCAGGTGAAGGAAGATGCGGAGGACTTCTACCGCAAGAAGCTTTGCAAGCTGGAGGAGGCCGAGCAGCTGCTGGACGGAATGGAGAACGTGCTCACCTGCGTCATCCCGGCCCGGCTGATCGGCGACAGCTGGCACGAGGGCGTTTCATGGCTGGAACAGGTGATACGGCTTGCCGCCTCCGAAGGCAAGCTCCAGCTCTCCCTCTGCAAGGACCATATCGAGAAGCAGTTCAGCCTGCCCAAGATCACGCCCTATCCGTGCAGCGCGGAAGGTGACGGCTACGGCGAGAACCTGCTGCACAGCTCCAACAGCTGGATGACGGACTGCGTACGGATTGCCAGCGAGCGCATGATAGACCTGACGGACCGCTTTCCCGCGGAGACCGGCATAAAGGCACGCATACTGAACCTCGGAGCCAAGGAGGTCCTGCTCGCGCAGTCGGCGGCATGGCAGAAGATGCTGTATGACGGGAACCTGCCGGAGTACGCCAGCATGGCGTTCAGCTCCTGCATACGCAACTTCAACATGGTGTTTGACTCGCTCGCGAGCAACACCGTCAACACGGAATGGCTGTGCAGGTTGGAGAAGGAGGACAACATATTCCCCTGGTTGTCCTACAAGGTGTTCAGCAAGAAAAGATAGGGCGAGATGAATAGCGGCCGCCTCGTTTCCAGCCTCATCATGCTCTTCCTGCCCCTCCTCCCCCTCTGTTCCGATGATGGCGGGGATGCAGGCAGGCAGTCGCTCTACGACATGGCGGTGGGACAGCTTGCTTCCGGGCCGGTTTCCGCAGACGAAGAGCCGAGGCGGCCCGCGCTGGGGGATGTGGACGGCAGGGACGAGAACGGAACGACGGCCCTCATGCGGGCGGCCAAGGAAGGCAACGACTGGGAAGTGCGGATGCTGCTGGAAGCCGGTGCGGACGTCAACGCGAGGGACAGCGAGGGCTGGACTGCCCTGATGTATGCCGTCCGCTATCAGAACGGCAGCGACATCGTCAGCCTTCTGGGCAAGGCCGGGGCATATATGCGGGTCCGAAGCGCGCACAACACGACTCCCCTGCTCCTGGCGGCCGCGTACAGCCAGAACCCGGACATAATCGACATGCTCCTGCAGGGAAGAAGCGGAGCTGAGGAGGAGGTGTTCAACGCCTTCATACTGGCGGTGGAAGACGGGAAGTCCAGCCAGCCGGTCAAGGAGGAGAAGCTCAGGCGCTTCCTACGGAAGGGGGTTCCGGTCAACGGCTTCTTCCGGGGGCTTACGCCGCTGATGTACGCATGCAGGTACGGCTCCACATCGCTCGCTGCCCGCTGCCTGCTGGAAGGGGGCGCGGATGCATCCCTGCAGGGCGAGGAAGGCAAGAGCGCGCTGGACTATGCGATGGAGAATCCCTCGTTTCCCCACGACAGGATTTTTAGCACGTTGATGGAAGGAAAAGGCTTATGAGGATTACCGGAGGACTTTTAAAGGGCAGGACCACGCAGACTCCGAACGGCAAGATGGCGATTCGCCCTGCGATGGACATGATGCGGGAATCGGTCTTTGCGATACTGGGAACGGAGCTTGAGGGCAAGAGCTTCCTGGACCTGTTCTCGGGATCGGGGACCATCGCGCTGGAGGCCGTGTCGCATGGGGCAAAAGGTGTCTGCCTCTGCGAGATGGACAAGGACAAGGCAAAGACCATTATCGAAAACGTCAAGATGGCGGAGGAGCTTGGGGAGCGGATTGACTGCCACTTTATGGCCGTGGAGCTGTACCTGAAGCGCTGCAAGAAGCAGTTCGACTATATCTTCCTGGACCCGCCCTTCCCCTACCGCTTCAGGAAGGAGCTTGTCGAGACAATCGGTAAACGGAACCTGCTCAACGACGGGGGGCTTGCCATGCTGCACCACCCCAAGGAAGACCCCCTGCCGGAAGAGCTGGGCGGCCTGAAGCGGGTCGACCAGCGCACGTACGGGCGGTCGATAGTGGATTTCTTCAAAAAAACCGCAACTAAGCCTTGACAAATCTGGATTATAAGGTAGAATAAAGCTATGTAATGGAAGATTGTAGCTTGGGGAACAGATAGGAATTGTTGGACGCTGATTTAAAAAAACAGATAGATGACAAGCAGGGGAAAGAAGGGTTCATAAAGGTCACGGACCTTCCGGTCGGCAACCTTTCGCTCCAGCAGAAGACCATACTAAACCGCAAGGCCAACGAGCTTTTCAATGAAGGGAAGGTTGAGATGGCGGAGCGCATCTTCATTACGACAGGATATTCAGACGGCTTGACCCGCTGTGGCGACAAGTATGCCGAAAAGTATGAATATATCAAGGCCCTGCGGCTGTACCTTTTGGCGCACAACAAGAGGAAATCGGAGCCATTGATTGAAAAGGTCGCAGGAATGGTTTCCACGCTGCTGGAAGAATCATAGCGGTGTTGGACATGATGTAAAAAGTTGCGTTATTGCATTTGGAGGAATTTAAAAAAGCGTATGAGCAACAGGTATCCAAATTCAGGGTCGGACGGCAAGGCTAACGATTTTTCCATGCCGGTGGACATGGAGGCTCAGAACATCGATTCGGCCGCCGCAAGCGAGATCAGCGAACTCTCCAAGAAGGGCTATGCCAAGATGAAGGACAACAACATCGCAGGCGCGGTGGAGGACTTCCGGGCGATACTCAAGATAGAGGAGAACAACAACTACGCCCTGGTCGGATTGGGAGACAGCGAGCGGAAGCGGGGGCACTATAAGGATGCGATAGACTACTACACGAAATGCCTGTCCTACCATCCGGGAAACAACTATGCCCTTTTTGGCCTGGCCGACTGCTACAAGGCCCTGAACCAGTACCACAAGGCTATTGAAATCTGGGAGCAGTATCTGGTGCACGACGACCGTAACATTACGGTCCTGACCCGCGTGGCCGATGCATACCGCAAGATCCGCGACTTCAAGAAGTCAAAGCAGCTCTACCTCCGCGTCCTGGAGATGGAGGACACGAACGCCTATGCCGTTATCGGCCTGGGCCACCTGCACTATGACTTCAAGGAATACAAGGACGCCCTCTACTACTGGACGAAGATGCTGGAGCTGAACCCGAACAACGTGGACATCAGGGTGCTGACATCGATCGGCAACTGCCACAGGAAGCTCAAGACCTTTGACCAGGGGCTCATCTATTTCCAGAAGGCCTTGGACATAGACCCGAAGAATTTCTATGCCCTCTTCGGAATGGCCGACTGTTACCGGGGAATGAACCAGCAGTTCCGTTCGGTGGAATACTGGAACAAGATCCTCGAACTGGACCCGAACAACAAGGTCATTCTGACCCGCGCGGGCGATGCGTACCGGAACACGGGCGACTACAAGCTGGCCGCCGACTATTACAACCGGGCGATGGACATAGACTTCGACATCTATGCGGCCCTCGGCCTTGCCCTGATCTGCAAGGGAGAGGGAAAATACGACGAGGCCATCGACCGGCTGTCCGCCCTCATACGCGACGACCCGAAGAACTACAGGCTCTACATCGACCTGGCCGACTGCCATCTCAAGAAGAACCAGAAGGGCAAGGCCGTCGAGGTGCTCCAGTCCTTCCAGAGGCAGGGCCTGAGAAGCCAGGCCGTCAACGAGATGCTTGAGCGGCTGGAAAACAACCGCCCGCTCTTCTGATGGCGCAGGCGGGACTCCCCTCCCTGGTCGGCCTGTTCCCTGACGAAATCTGCTCAGTCCTTGGGCTGACCCCCGCCTTCAGGGGGCAGCAGGTGTTCCAATGGATTGCAAAGGGCGTCCAGTCGTTTGACGAGATGACCAACGTGGGCAAGGGCGACAGGGAGGCCTTTGCCGGAAAAGCCCGGCTCTATTCTTCCTCCGTCACCGAAAGGCAGATGGACCCCGACGGCACGGTAAAGCTTCAGATTACCCTTGATGACGGCTGCTCTGTCGAGACCGTCCTCCTGACTGACCGGGAGGGACGGAAGACCGCCTGCGTGTCCTGCCAGGCTGGCTGCGGCATGGCATGCGCATTCTGCCAGACGGGGCGGCTCGGCCTGAAGCGCAACCTGACCGCTGGTGAAATCGTGGAGGAGTTCCTCTATCTGGAGAAAGCCGCGGGCAAGCTTGACAACATCGTGTTCATGGGGATGGGGGAGCCGCTCCAGAATCTGGACGCAATCTTCAAGGCTGTTTCAGTCCTCACCGACCGGAAGGGACGCGCCTTGAGCTCCAGGCGGATCACGCTGAGCACCTGCGGACTGGTCCGGGGCATATACGAGCTTGCCGACCGGGA
>CAMJAJ010000055.1 GCA_946403565.1 uncultured Treponema sp.
CTTCAATCCTCGTCCTGCAGGATTTGAGACGCTGGTGGCAGACGGCCCTGCAGGGCCGCAGCCAGGCTTCAATTCGCGTCCTGCAGGCTCCGAGGCGCCGGCGGCAGACGGCATCACCGACCGACCTCCGTCTCCGTCATGCTCAGGCTTTCCTGACAAGGTTCTCTATGACTTCCGCGGCGCCGTCGACATAGCCTTCCGTGAGCGACTCCACCTCGCCGTTGTCCACGGCCACGGACATCTTCTGTTCCACCGGAATGCGGGCGAGCACCTTGAGAGAGAAGTCCTTCGCAATGCCGTCTATGTTGTTCTCCCCGAAGACGCGGAGCTCCTTGCCGCAGTCCGGGCATTTGACGTAGCTCATGTTCTCGATCAGGCCCAGGATGGGGACCTTCATCATGTTCGCCATGTTGACGGCCTTCTCCACGATGACGCGGACAAGCTGCTGGGGCGAGGCGACGACGACAATGCCGTCGATCGGGATGGACTGGAAGACCGTCAGCGGAACGTCGCCGGTTCCGGGCGGGCAGTCCACGAACATGAAGTCCACGTTGTCCCAGACCACGTCGCTCCAGAACTGGCGGACCGCGCCGGAGATGACCGGGCCGCGCCAGATGACCGGGTCGGTCTCGTGGGGCAGCAGGAAGTTCATCGACATGATCTGCACCCCGCCCTCGCTCGTCACGGGCTTGATATACTCAGAGTGCTTGCCGTCAGGCCCCGCCATGGAGCCGCCCTCGGCACGCTCCCCCTGCAGGCCGAACGCCGTCGGTATGGAGGGGCCGGTTATGTCCGCATCCAGTATGGCGGACCGGTAGCCGTCCCTGTGGACCTTCGCCGCCAGCAGGCTGGTGACGAGGGACTTGCCCACGCCCCCCTTGCCGCTTATGACCGCTATGACCTTCTTGACCGAGGAGCCGGCATGGAGCTGCTCGCGCATGTCCCGGTCCTTGCAGCCCTCCTTCTTGCAGGAGCTGCACTCGTGCCCACATTCTTCTTCCGCCATCGCGAATTCCCCCTAAACTAGTTTGCCATTGAATATAGCGATTTTTGCCGCCAAACGGCAAGGCCACCAGAGGAGCGGCCTAGGCCCCGCAGATCCGGTCGGCGACATAGATGCCGCTCGCCGACGCGTGGGAAAGCGAGTGGGTCACGCCGGAACCGTCGCCGATGATGTACAGGCCCTTGTACTTGCTCTCCAGGTGCTCGTCGATCTCCACCTCCATGTTGTAGAACTTGACCTCCACGCCGTAGAGCAGGGTGTCGTCGTTCGCCGTGCCCGGGGCAATCTTGTCCAGGGCATGGATCATCTCGATGATTCCGTCCAGGATGCGCTTGGGCAGGACCAGGCTCAGGTCGCCGGGCGAGGCCGCGAGCGTCCCCCGGACGGTCCCCTCCTCCAGGCGCTCGGCCGTGCTGCGCCGTCCCCGCTCCAGGTCGCCGAAGCGCTGGACCAGGACCCCGCCGCCGAGCATGTTGGACAGGCGGGCGATGCTCTCACCGTAGCTGTTGCTGTCCTTGAAGGGCTCGGAGAAGGCCTGCGACACCAGCAGGGCAAAGTTCGTGTTCTCCGTCTTCTTGGCCGGGTCCTCGAAGGAATGGCCGTTCACGGTGATGATGCCGTTCGTGTTCTCGTTGACGACGATGCCGTGGGGGTTCATGCAGAAGGTCCGCACCTGGTCCTCGAACTTCTCCGTCCGGTACACGATCTTGCCCTCGTACAGCTCCTTCGTGATGTCCTCGAATATCACCGCGGGCAGCTCCACGCGCACGCCTATGTCCACCCGGTTGGACTTGGTGGAGATGCCCAGCTCGCTGCAGACCCCGCTCAGCCAGTGGCTGCCGCTGCGGCCCACCGACACGATGCAGTTCGCGCAGGAGGCGGTCTCCTCGCCGGACTGCCCCGCCCATTTGACGGAATACCCCTCCCCCGCCCGCTCAATCCGCGTTATGGGCGTGTAGAAGAAGAAGGACACCTTGTCCTTGAGCTCCTCGTAGAGCTTCTGGAGGACGATGTAGTTTATGTCCGTCCCCAGGTGGCGGACGCTCGCGTCCAGCAGGTTCAGCTTGTTCTGGATGCAGATCTTCTTGTACTTGGTCCCGCCGGTGGAATAGAGCCGGGTCCCCTCGCCCCCGTGGGACAGGTTTATCTCGTCCACGTAGCGCATCAGCGAGAGGGCCTCCTTCTTGCCGATGTGGGAATAGAGGGTCCCGCCGAAGTCGTTCGTAATGTTGTACTTGCCGTCGGAAAAGGCCCCCGCCCCGCCGAAGCCGCTCATGATGGAGCAGGTCTTGCACTTGATGCAGCTCTTGACCGTCGTCCCGTTTATGGGGCAGTGCCGCTTCTCCAGGGGGCCGCCCGACTCGAACACCGCTATCTTCAGGGAGGGCCTGTTCTTCACCAGCTCATACGCCGCGAAAATCCCGCCCGGTCCCGCGCCAACAATAATCACATCGTACGTCATGCCCCCATTATATTCCCCCGGGAAGGAAAAGGGAAGCAAAAAGTAAGCACGTGCCGGGCGGGACCGAGGCAGGGCTGCCCCAGCCCCCGGCACGAGACATGGCGGCCACGACACGGGGTGGGACTGCACGCCCCCGGCGCATGGCGCCAGCCCACGCGGCAGGCTAGCCCGCGCCGAGCAGGGGGAAGGCGGCAAAGAAGCCGGCGGCCTGCTCCATCAGGAACAGGAGGGCGCCCAGCAGCAGAGAACACGCGGGCGCAAGGGCCGGACAGACGAGCGAGGCCGCCAGGGAGGCAAGCGAGGCCGCCATGAAGATGCCGACCAGGGGCGACACGACGACGCTCGCCAGTATCCCGGCAGGAGCGACCGAACCGAACAGGAGGAGCGAGACCGGGGCCGTGGCCAGGAACGCCGACAGGGAGGCGGCAAAGGGAGCGGCAAGCACCGGCGGCAGCAGGGGGGCCAGAAGCCGGGCCAGGGGCCCCGTCAGCAGGAGGAGGCCAGCCATGGCCGCATAGGACAGCATGAAGGCCGCGCTCCCCAGGTCCTGCGGCCGCAGGAGGGCGTGGACAAGGAACACGGCCCCCAGGGCATCCCTGCCGTCCACGCCGGAGACGTGGAGGCGGGAGCAGCAGGACAGCAGCAGGACGAACAGGAAGGCCCTGAGCAGGGAGGGGGAAAGGCCCGCGAAGAACACAAAGCAGGCAAGCCCCAACAGCACAGGGAGGAAGCTCCGCCGCCTGCCCAGCAGGTGAACGGACGAGAAGCCCAGCAGCGAGGAGAAGAAGGAGAGGTGCATGCCGCTCAGGGCCAGGACGTGCGAAAGTCCCGCCCTGCGGAAGGACTCCAGCAGGAGCGGGTCCAGGTATTCCCGGGAGCCGGAAAGCAGGGCGAGCACCAGGCCGCCGGCCCTACCCCAGGAGTACACGAGCCGCCTGAACTGCAGGCGGGCCACGGCCCTGGCCCGGAAGAGGAAGGCCGGAAGCCCCCTCCCCCAGCCCAGGGACTCGGCGGAGCTGACCTCGAAGACTTTCCGGCCAGCGTTCCAGCGGCCCGTCAGGCGGAAGCAGGCCCCGCTTTCCATCAGGAGCCCGCCGGACGTCCTGGAGTACAGGCGGCCGGGATAGAGGGACTCCACGAGGGATGCGGGCAACGACAGGTCGAGCCGGCCGGACGAACCGCCTGAGACGGCACCCCCCGGCAGCCTGCCGAAGGCACGGAACACGTCCGCCCTGCAGGAGTAGGCGGCCCCCCGGCCGCCAGCGGTCCGCGAAGGGCTTGAGGCTATCCGGCAGTCCAGCGACACAGCGGCGGACAGCGGCACGACGGAGGCATAGGCCTCCTGCCTTCCGACGGGCACAAGGCCCCCGTAGATTGCGGCGGCACAAATGAGGGCCGCCATGAGGAATGGTTTCACCACTTCAGCTTTGCAAGGGCAAGCCGCGCCTCGTCAGTGACATCGCTGGGATAGTCCAGGTATGTCGCATAGAGCAGGTAATCGAACGCAGCCTTGTCCCCCAGACCTCCCAACGTCTTGATTACGGAGAGCACGACGGCCTCCTCGGGGGCAGTCCCCGACTCCATGTCCTTGTTGAGAGACCCAAGGTATTGGGAAAGGTAGCGGCCCGTGTCAGGACATGAGACCCGGGCCATATCCGAGATGAGCGTGCAGAAGCCGTCCGCGTCCAGCAGCCCCCAGTCATAGCTCTTGGAAGCTATCGCGAAGGACTCGGCTATGTCCTGGGCAGAACGCGTCCAGCGACATTCGGCGGCCAGCGAGACGGAGCGCACGTACAGCAAGGCATCCTCTTTCGAGTCAAATACCCCTTTGTTGTCCCTCGCATTGTTTATCTCATCCAGGAGCATCTTTTCTGCAACTTTACCCTTGATTTTTTTGGAAATTCCTCGGTTGGAGCCTATTATCTCCAGAATCTTCAGCCGCTGCGCCACGCCCGCGCTGTCCGTTATCTTCAGAATCTCGTTCTCCGCCCCCGCCGCAAGGGGGGCAAAGGCGTCCTCCAGCAGGGCCTTGCTGCCGCTCCAGACGTCCATCAGGTCGGCAATGAACAGGATGTTGAACGACACGCGGTTCCCGCCCTTCTTCAGGATCTGGAGGCTCTTCTCCACCAGCGGGTCCATCGTGTCCTTGCCGGGGTCGTCGGCCTCCTCCTGCGCCCGGGCGGCGACAAAGGAATTCACCAGCTCCAGGTTCTCCGGCGTCAGGGAGCTGGAAAACACGGTCAGGACGGCAAGCCGGACATCCTGGGACGAGAAGGCATTGAACGCCTTCCCCAGGTCCCGGGAGGCCTTGTCCCTCCGGTCCGGGGGGAGCACCCGCATGTCGAGGGACTTGACGGCACACGCCATCAGGAGGTCCAGGTCCTCGTCATCCCCGATCTCGTCATGGATGGAAAGGGCATGGTCAATGGCCTTCGCGATGAAGATGTTGTCCGAGGCCGCGGCGGCCTCCCTGACCGCCTGGACCTTGTCCGCCATGTTGCCTTTGAGGAAATTCTTCTGGTATGGAGAGGCAGGGGAAAAACCGCCCGCAAGGAGAAACAAAAGGGCTGAAGCAAACAGAGCCTTTCGCGCCATATCCCTCCCCGCGCCCGGGACTTACACTACACGAGGTCGTCGTCAGCCCTGCTCTGCTGGACGGCCCTGGTCTTCTCAGCAAGCTCCGCATTGGAGGAAATCTCCCCGAGCAGGTTGGAGTCAGGCTTGAGCTCTTCCTTCACCACCACCGGCTCCTCAACCTTCTCTTCAGTGGCAGCGCTTCCCATGGAAAGGCGGTTGTATATATAGTTGAGCAGGGTGTTCCTCATGTCGTCATCGATGTAGGTGCACTCGAAATGCAGCTTGGACACGTTCTTCTCCCGGTTGAACTCCACGGAGCGGACGATTCCGAACATCATGATGAGGATGCTGCCCAGGTTGAACTGGATCTTTATCCGCATGTTCGCCTTGGCCTTGCCGGGCAGGCAGATGAGCGCGCCGGATTCGCTGATGTCCTCCAGGGTGCACTTCGTCCCGTCCACCTCAAGGTCGGCCTTGGCGTAATCTATCTCCGAAGACTTGATGACGAACAGGAACGCGTCTATGCTGCAGCCGCAGCGGACGGCCTGGCGCTTCTGGATCCTGTCCAGCTTGCCGGTGTGGTTCAGCATGATGCAGGGCTTGCCCTCGAACGAGCCGGAGTCGTCCACCGTGGTGTCGAACGCATAGCAGGCGTCCCCCTTGCGCCACATGTAGACGGTCACGGTCTTGCCCTTCCACTGGTTGGGCGGCAGTATCTCGCTCTTCGCGGCAGAGCCGACCTTCATCACCTTCTTGGGCAGCTCTATCTCGATGCGGCGGCCATTGTTCATGACGATGGAGGAGTAGACCCCCCGGCCGGGGAATATCACGGAAAGCCGCTGGCCGGACTCGAGGGCCGCCGTCGTCTGGATCCGCGTGTTCTCGTCACCCTCGAGGGCAACCTTGGTCCTGAGCTTGTTCAGCTTGGAGACCAGCAGCTGGCCGCCTGGAGCGCTTCCCTCGCGCCTGGACTCGGAGAGGATCATCGCGATGACCCGGTTCAACGTCGGTATCGACCCATAGAGGGAAAGCGGATCCAGGATTCCCAGCTTCTTCACGGTCTTCCACATGATGCCGGACTCCGAAAGGCGGAACCCGTTCTCGCGGCCATACGAGTAGAATGCTATCTTCTCGCTGAATATGGATATGAGCCTGAGCCCCACCACAATAACAAGGATTACTATGAAAATAATGAGCAAGATGGCTTTTACGTTCAAAACGACCCCTTCCCTCTTTTTTACTTTTAGTCTATACTTAGTCCATACTATAGAACACTAGAACCATAGATATAGTATCGTCACAATGGGCAACGTTACCAATATCTCTCTTATTCTAACAGCTTTTTAATGAAATTGAAATATCTTTCTGCGGAATTTCTGCTAATTTTTGTATTTTTGGCCCTGCCGCCGCTCTTCGTAGGCCCGTCGGCCTCGATTCCGGCGGCCCCCCGCCTCAGCTGGGCCGGTGTGGAGGCGCTTGTCATAGCGATCCTGCTGAGCATACAGCTGAGAAAGGAGCTGGGCCGCAGCCGCTGCCATCCGCTGCGCGCCATATCCATCGCGACGGTGACATTCGGCATGCTCATGCTGGCCTATGCGCTCGTGGGCCTCGGCAGTTTCGCCGCGGCAAGGCTGCTCGGTACGGAAGGGCCAGAGGCAGGCGCACGGGCCGTGGAGGGCTGGCTCCCCTGGCTCCAGGCAACGGCGGCCCTGGCCAGCGGGGCCTTCTCCGAAGAGACCCTGTACCGGGCCTTCCTGCCGGAGATTCCCCTCCTCCTGCTCTCCCGGACGGGGAACGGCTTCCTTTCCAGGCACAGGAGGCAGGCCGCAGCCGCCGTGGAGGCCCTCTGCGTGCTCGTCTTCGCCTTCTCGCACCGCTACCTGGGGGCTGCGGCCGTGGCGAACGCCATCCTCTGCGGGACCGTCCTCAGGACCTGCTACCGGAAGAGCGGCGGCGTCCTGTGCGGAACGGCAGCCCACTTCTGCTACAACATGACGCTCCTGCTCTTCGCCAGCCTGGCCTAGAGGCGGACGCCAAGGGGCCGCCCCTAGGAGCCGGCTCCCCGCCTCGAGCAGCGGCAGGTCAGGAGGCAGCCCCGGCCTTAGAAGCGGCCCTCGTCCGCGTCCAGACCGACAAGCTCGCTGTTGTCCTTGATGTACTTCACGATCTCATCCAGCTGGCAGAAACCCAGGGCAACCACGGTGTCCGCCGCCCCGTAGTACACGGCGATGCGGCCCGTCGCCTG
>CAMJAJ010000056.1 GCA_946403565.1 uncultured Treponema sp.
CGCTCATCGCGGTGAAGCTCCTGATGTCGCAGAAGAGCACGGTCACTTCCCGGCTTTCCCCGCGCAGGGGGACGCTGCCCTTGGTCAGGTAGTCGCGGACCTTGGGATCCACGACCTTGCCGAAGGTGTCGCGAAGGAATTCCTTCTCCGCGAGGGATGCCGTCATCTTGTTGAAGCCGTTCGCCAGAAATCCCATCTCATCGTTGGAGACATACTGCACCCCCTGCGTGTAGTCCCCCTGCTCCACCCTGCCGACGGCGGCGGACAGCAGCTTGAGCGGCTTCCGTATCAGGCGCAGGAGGATGGCCATGATGGCCATGGAAAGCGTTATCGGCAGGAGCGGATGGATCAGGATACTGAGGGAGATGGTGTTCGTCGTGTAGAAGTCCTTGCCGATGAAGTAATAGGTCATCTCGAATATCGGGTAGATGCAGACTGCAAGGAAGACCATCAGGAAGAGGAAGCGGAGGGAGGGTTTCTCCGTTCCCTTCACCGAGAAGATGTTCCCGTCGGGGAACATGCGGGGCAGGACCGCGACCCGGTTGAAGATCTCAAGTGCAAGATAGGTGAGCGTTATGCTCGGTATGGCGGTAATGACCGTGGCAAGGGGAAAAATAATAAGGATGGCGGTAAAGTTCTGTCCCTCCACCAGCTGCGCGTACAGGGCAACCCCGTACTGCAGGCAGAAATTGAAGACCCAGCCGAGCAGCACAAGCAATGCGGAAACGGACGGAATGTTTATAATCCGCCGTTCCGCGATGCTGCCCGTCTTTCCCCGAAGCAGCGGCAGGGTATACACAATCATGCAGATACCCGGTATTGCGAAGCCTGCAAAAAAGGCAAGCTCGTTCAGCACGGTTCCTTCAAGGTAGCGCAGCCAGTCGGCGAACACGGCGTCCTCTATCCTGCCCAAGCCGGAAACCTGCTTGACCAGGTTGGACACGGCAGAGAAGAGGACGGAGATCAGATAGCCGATGCACAGGTAGGAAAGCCCCGTCTTCCGCAAGTTCCGGGACATCGATTCCTACAGATCCTCCTGCCTGAGCAGGGTGATGTCGTTCTCCTTGAGCAGCCTGACAGTCTTCTCCTGGTCATCGGTCTTCATCACGATGTTCGCGCCGCCGTTGGCGACGGAAAGCCCGTAGATATAGGAGATGTCTATCCCCGCGCCGAGTATAATCTGGGCAACCTTGTGCAGGCCGCCGATCTGGTTGGGGACGCTCACGCCGATGACGTCGTTCGCCTTGCTCGTGATGCCCTTGGCCTTGAGCACCTGGTAGGCCCGGTCGGTGTCGTTGACCAGGATGCGGAGCACGCCGAAGTCGTTCGTGTCCGCGAGGCTCGCGGAGAAGATGTTGATTTTCTCGTCCGCGAGGATCTTGAGCAGCTCCTCAAGCTGCCCGGCCTTGTTCTCCAGAAAAACGGAAAGCTGCTTTATAAACATATATCGTACCTCCTTGCCTTAGACATAGAGCTTGCGCTTGTCGGTCACGTGCTTGGTCTTGCCGTCCGAATGCACGAGCGAGTTGGGCTGCACCAGGCTTATCTTGGCGTTCAGGCCGAGCGCCTCGCGGAGCCGGTCGTGAATCGTGCGGGAGAGCTTTTCCAGCTTGCCGACCTCGTCCGAGAAGAAGGACTCGTCCACCTCCACCTGCACCTCGAGCGTGTCCGTGTTGTCCACGCGGTCAACGATTATCATGTAATGCGGCGTCGTGCCGTCCACGGTCAGCAGCGCGGCCTCCACCTGCGACGGGAAGACATTCACGCCGCGGATGATCAGCATGTCGTCCGTGCGGCCCTTGAAGCGCTGAATTCTCGCCATCGTGCGGCCGCACTCGCAGCGGTCGGTCTCTATGCTGGTCAAATCCTTGGTCCGGTAGCGGATTATCGGCATGCCCTCCTTGGTCAGCGTCGTGATGACCAGCTCTCCGGTCTCTCCGGCGGGAAGGGGCTTGAGGGTCTTGGGGTCCACTATCTCCGGCAGGAAGTGGTCCTCCCAGATGTGCAGGCCCTTGTGGTGCTCGCAGTCGGCGGCGACGCCCGGCCCCATCACCTCAGTCAGGCCGTAGATGTCGTAGGCCTTGATGTGGAGCTTGTTCTCCATCGCGCTCCGCATCTCGTTGGTCCAGGGCTCCGCACCGCAGATGGCCGCCTTGAGCTTTATCTTGTCCAGCATGCCGGCCTTCTCCAGATCCTCGGCGACGTGCAGGAGGTAGGAGGGGGTGCAGGCGATTGCGGTCGCCCCGCAGTCCACCATCATGTCGATGAGCTTCTTGGTGTTCCCCGTGGACATGGGGATGACGAGCGCGCCCAGGTACTCCGCCCCGTAGTGCGCGCCGAGGCCGCCGGTAAAGAGCCCGTAGCCGTAGCCCACCTGGATCACGTCGTTCCGCGTGATTCCCGCCATGGCAAGGCAGCGGGCGGCGCACTCAGACCAGAGGTCTATGTCCCGCCGGGTGTAGACGGCAATCTTGGGCTTGCCGGTGGTTCCGCTGGAAGCGTGCACGCGGACAAGCTGCTCCTGGGGAACCGCGGAAAGGCCAAACGGATATGCCTCGTTCAGGTCCTCGTAGGTGGTGAAGGGCAGCTTGGGCAGGTCATCCAGTCCCCGGATGTCGCCCGGCTCCAGTCCAGCGGCCTGCATCTTCTTCCTGTACAGCGGCACGTTGTGGTACACGTGGTTCACGACCTTAACCAGCCGCTCGCTCTGCAGCTTCCGCAGCTGCTCCCTGTCCATGCATTCTTTCGGCTCATTCCAAATCATAGCTTTCATAACCTCTGCAGGAGCAACCTCAAAGCTTCAGTCTTTGAGGAACTCCGAAACTGCGATGTCCCAGTCGCGCCATCTGAGCGACTGAGGACTCGTCGGGAATATACAAGAACGCTTCAAGCGGTTTTGTATATTCCCGATTCTACTGAAAAAAACAGGCATTGCCTAGGGGCGAACGGGCAATCGGCCGTTCCTTGGGAAAACCTTGGACGATTCAGGCCGGTTCCGCCCATCATCCGCCCCGCCATCGGGCAGCCCCACCAGCAGCCAGCCCCGTCCAACACAGCCCCAGCCCCTCATTTTCCCATTGAAAAAACAGCGGAAACCCGTTATACTGGCAATTATGGGACACAAGTGCTTGAAAGCCATGATCCGGAAATTCTGGTATGGAATAGAAGACAAACAGGAACTTGAAGGCATAAAGCCCATGATTGCGGACTACAACTACAAGATGCTCCGCTTCTGTTCGGCCACTTTCAGCGTCACATTCCTGGTCATCCTCCTCCTCAGCGTCAGGGGCGTCTCCCAGGTTTACGAGTATCCCTTCATCTACGTGGGCATGAGCGCCACGAGCGCCCTCATCTACCTGCTGACCCGCTTCGTGTTCAAGAAAGACACCTCGGGCCGGGCGGTGCTGCTGACCTTCTACGGCCTCCAGTTCGTCGGCTACATATACGGTTACTACACGGGCATCATCCACGGCCCCTTCCCCGCCGTCACCTTCATCGTCATGATCATCATCCTGCCGTCGCTCCTGTGCGACTGCCCCTACCGGGGAAACATCATCATGGTGGTGGCCAGCACCCTCTTCCTGCTTGCCAGCCGCAAGATGAAGGCCCCGGTCTTCTTTTCAAACGACGTGGTGAACGTCGTCTCCTACTTCCTCGTGTCCCTCCTGCTGAACACGCACCAGCAGATGTGCCGCATGGAGGACTTCACCAACCGCCGGATCATCAAGATACAGCGCGACACCGACTCCATGACCGGGACGATGACCAAGGCCGCCTTTGAAAGCAACTCCATCGCGGTCCTGAAGAACGAGGAGAGCGAGGGCTGCCTCCTGGTGCTGGACGTGGACAACTTCAAGAGCATCAACGACAGCTTCGGGCACTCCATCGGGGACTTCTTCATCGCCAACACCGGCCGCTGCCTGCGGGAATGCTGCCGCTCGTCGGATTTCGTAGGCAGGTTCGGCGGGGACGAGTTCGTCATACTCATGAAGGGCCCCCAGACCAAGGCCACCGTGGAAGCCAAGGTCAAGGACCTGACCGACAGCCTCAAGAACTTCTTCATGTACAATACGAAATACAAGCACTACAGCATCAGCGTCGGCTGCGCCCTCTTCCAGAAGGGACTTGACCGGCCGAACTACCAGCAGCTCTTTGACCAGGCCGACCATGCCCTCTACGTGGCCAAGAACTCCGGCAAGGACCGGTGTGTCGTCTATGGGGACTAAGGCCCCGCCCCTCCACCACGTCAGGGCCGGCACCAGCTACCGGCGGGAGCACAAGGCGGACTATGGCCGCGAGCGGATCGCAATACTCTACGAGGACCAGGACATCATCGTCATAGAAAAGCCCTCCGGCATGCTCTCCGTGCCCTATCCGGGCAGCAAGGCGCGGACGGCCCTGGATACGATCGAAAAAATCATGCGGGGCCGGGGCGACTGGTCCAAGTCGCACCACCCCTTCACCGTCCACCGGCTGGACCGCGACACAAGCGGCGTCATGGTCTTTGCCCTGAACGAGGCCGCCCAGGCCAAGATAGTCGGCCAGTGGCACGGCGGGCAGACCCGCAAGGTCTACCGGGCCGTCGCGGAAAACCCGTCCGGCGGCAAAGGCAGGCACGGCGGACAGGCGGACAGGCCGGAGCTTGCGGACGAAGGGACAATAGACCTGCCCCTCGCCGAGAACGCCTACCACGTGGCCTACGTGCCGAAGGAACATGACGAAAGGCTGTCCAAGGCGGTCCGCGCCGTGACGCACTACAAGATCGTGTGCCGCGGGGCGACCCACACGCTGTTCGAGCTGGAACTGGACACGGGAAAGAAGAACCAGATACGCGCCCATCTCTCCTTCCTGGGCAGGCCGCTGGCGGGTGACGAGAACTACCGGGCAAGGACCGACCCCTTCCACCGGCTGGCCCTCCACGCCCGCAGGCTGGAGTTTCCCCATCCCACGACGGGGAAACTGATGTGCTTTGAAGTTCCGGAGGACGAAGGCTGGCTGGCCTACGTGGAACAAGGCGACCCCAGCCCTGCCACGCCCGCCTGGAAGCAGGAACGGCCCGACCGCCGCAGGGAGGACGACATGCCGAGCAGGGTCCCCCAGCAGAACAGGCGGGTCTCGGCCAAAGACAGGGCGCACGGCTCGTATACGGAGCTGGGCAGACAGGGCCGGAAAAAATAAGGCCCCGCCGTCGGGCAGGGCCATTACAAACGGGCGAGCCTCACGGCCCAGGGCAGCCTAGCCGCCACTCAGGGCAGCCCGATGGCCGCCCCGGCCGACATACTCCCGCCACCGCAGGGCCATTACAAACCGCCGGGCGGGATTCCTTTATCTAGGCCTCGATGCTAAAGAGGTCGGCCACGTCCTTGTCGTAGTCCACGCCCTCTATGTCGAATCCATTTATCGCAAGGAAGTCATGCCGCACGCCGGCAAGGTCAACCGTGTCATCCAGGTTCTCCTCGGTCACGGCAGGCATGATCCTGTCCACCTCGGCCTGCACGTCGTCGGCCAGCTCCCAGTCGTCTATGCGGATGCGGCCCTCGCTGTCGGTGGGCACCTTTCCCGCGCCGTTGCCTTCGCCCGTGTACAGGCGCTCCGCAAACAGCCGCTCCATCTGCTCGATGCAGCCCTCGTGGGTCCCCTTGGCCTTCATCACCTTGAACAGGACAGCCAGGTAGAGCGTGATGATCGGTATGACGGAGGAGGAACGGGTAATCAGCCCCTTGTTCTCGCTGACGTAGGCCGCACCGCCGATCGCCCTGAGCGAGGCGTCTATCGTGTGTGCGCGGGCCTCCAGGTCCTTCTTGGCGGCTCCTATCGTGCCGTCGCGGTAAATCGCATGGGAAAGCATGGGGCCGATGTAGGAGTAGGCGACCGTGCGGCAGCCCTCGGCAAGGACATCCGCCTCGGACAGCTGCTTCATCCAGCGCTCCCAGTCCTCACCGCCCATGACCTTCACCGTGTTGGCAATGTCGTCACCCTCGGCGGGGTCGGCGGTCATGAAGGAGATCTTGCCGGTCATCATGTCCAGCGAGGCGCCCGAATAGGGCTTGCCCACCGGCTTGAGCACGGACTTGTACAGGACCTTCGTGTCGGGGTCGGTGCGGACGGGGCTTGCCAGGCTGTACACCACGAGGTCGAACTTGACGCCCCACTCCTTCGCCTTGGCGATGACCGACTGGCGGCACTCATCGCTGAAGGCGTCCGCGTTCATCGTCTCGAACTTGAGCCCGGCCTTGGCGGCCTCCCGGTCAAAGGCCTTGTTGTTGTACCAGCCGGGGGTCCCGCCCCTCCGCTCCGACGGCTCCTTCTCAAAGGACACGCCTATCGTCGCGGCTCCATATTCGAATGCGGCGGCAATCCTGCTGCCCAGCCCGTAGCCGGTGGAGCAGCCCAGGACGAGCACGTTCCTGGGGCCCTTTCCGCCCTCTCCGGGGGTCTTTATTCCACGTTTCGCCTTCTGTGAACGGGCGTAATCTATCTGGCGCTCGGTTTCCTTTGCGCATCCGACGGGGTGCGCATTTATGCAGATGTTGCTGCGAATCATCGGTTTGATTATCATGATAGTTTCCTCGTGTTGATTAAACCTGTCCGGAAACCGGCTTGAAGCTTCGCTGCCAGTGCAGTTTCCGAACAAATCCATTTTAGCGCAATTTGACATTATCCGTCAATCTGTCTTTTGGGACGGGGCACGCCCCCACACAGGCCACTACTCGAACCAATACGACGCCACGGGGTACAGGCCCCGCCCCTTCAGGATGGCGACGGTGTTCTCGTAGCCCGTGTCAATCAGCAGGCGGATGCGGTTGTGGCTGAAGTTCGTGGTGCCGTCAAAGAGGCCCGCCGTGTCTATGGAAGGAATCACCTCGGTCACCTTGAGCCAGTCGTAGTCCTTAACCTTCACCCTGCGGGCGGGCTGCTCGCTGCAGTAGACGACGAAGATGTTCTGCACCTGCGGCTGGGCCTGCACGATGGGGTCAATCGGCACGTTGTCACCGCCGACCGCCTCCCAGCCCCCGTCCACGTACTCCTCCCCGTCCTTCAGCCGCACGGCGGGGCAGATGCCGGGGAAGGCGGAGGAGGCAAGCAGCTCCTGGGCAATCCAGTGCGTGTTCGCCTCGTCGTTGAGCCAGAAGCGGTAGGAGTCGCTTCCCACGCTCGCCGTCAGGTAGTTTATGAGCGTACCGACAATCCAGCGCTTGCGGACGCTGGTGGCGCACACCCGGGGATAGCCGCCCTGGAGCCGGTAGATGGGGGCATCCTTGATCAGCT
>CAMJAJ010000057.1 GCA_946403565.1 uncultured Treponema sp.
ATCTGGGCCCAGACCAGATGGGACCAGACCAGATGGGGCACCTGCCCCATCTGGTCTGGCACTGGCTTAGAAGTAGAAGCCTCCGCCATAGCTGCCGTAGCCACCGTCGTCGTAGCCGGAATCGCTGTCCTCGTAGCCACTCGAACTGTCGGAGGGGAATTCGCCAAAGAAGTCCGTATCGCCGTAGTCGTCGTTCTCATAGTAGTCGTTGCCCCGGGTGCTGTAGGCGCCCGACCTGGCCCGTTCCGGAATGCGCTTCAGGTCGTTCATGGCCAGGACCCGGTAGGAGGCGGGCAGCTCCCCGGCGGGAGTCTCGGCGTATATGTCCAGGATCTCCTCCATGATGGGGACGGCGGTGGCGTAGTCCTTCTTCCGTATCGCTATGTGGCCTATCTCGTACTTGCCGATGATGTAGTCCACGATGTTGTTTCCGTAGCGCTGGAGCAGGACGTTGTAGTAGTAGTCCGCCAGCTTGAAGTTGTCGTTGTTGAAGGCCTGCTGGGCCAGCTGGATGATCTCCCGGTCAGAGGTCTCGGGGGGCAGATCCTTCTTGTTCTTGCCCAGCGCGCTGGCCGACGCACAGGTGGAAACGGCCAGGGCCAAAAGGAGTGTGGAGCGGAGTCCCTTCAGTATGCTGTTCATTTTGTCCTTCGCTATTGATTGTTTCATTCTATCAGTGTATCATTTCTCCGTATTAATTTCTAGGGAAACCCGGAAAGCCGCCTCGCGTTTTTTCGAGTTCCCCGAGCAGCCCTAAACCGGGTGTGCCGGGTCTTTAGGGATGCCAAAAGCCTGCACGACAGTTCCAGGGGTCCGCCCGGACTTTTGAAACTGGTCAAAATTCATCTCAAAGGGAAAAACGACTATGGCTGACAAGGTTACAATAAAAGCGGGAATCATCGGGGCAACGGGCTATGCCGGCGTGGAGCTGTTCAGGATACTGCTCAGGCATCCCGGCGTGGAGCAGATATTCGCCAGCTCCGTGAGCTTCGAGGGCCAGCGGATAGACGAGGTGTACCAGAACCTCCTGGGACAGCTGGGCGACAAGAGCGACGGCAAGCTGCTGACGGCCGATGAGGTGAAGGAGAAGGCCGACGTGCTGTTCACCGCCCTGCCCCACGGCATTGCCGAACAGTACGCAGACTACTGCGTCAAGCACGGCAAGAAGCTCATCGACCTGAGCGCGGACTTCCGCTACGGCATGGACGAGGCGACGTTCAAGACCTGGTACAAGAAGGACTGGCAGTTCCCCGAGGTGCACAAGGAGAGCGTCTACGGTTCCCCCGAGATGAACCGGAAGGACATACGGCAGGCCCGCGTCATCGGCAACCCGGGCTGCTACGTCACGAGCGCGACGCTCGCCCTTCTGCCCGCGCTCAAGGCGGGCCTGGTGGACACCGGCGCGGCGATCATCGTGGACTCCAAGAGCGGCGTGACCGGATCGGGGCGCAGCGCCACGATGACCAACCACTTCTGCGAGTGCGGGGAAAGCCTGTCCGCCTACAAGGTGGGGAACCACCGGCACCAGAGCGAGATCCAGCGCAACTTCGCCCTCATCGCGGGCAAGGAACCGGCGGACCTGAACGTCATCTTCACGCCCCAGCTCATCCCCATGAACCGGGGCATCCTGAGCACGATATATGCCCCCCTGTCCGACAAGGGGCTGAAGGCGGCCGCATCGGGCCTTGCGGAGATCCGCTCCATCTACGAGGCAGCGTACAAGGACGAGCCCTTCGTCCGCGTCCTTCCCGACGGCATGCAGGCGACCACCCGCACGATACGCGGCACCAACTACTGCGACATGCAGCTCTACCTCGTCGGGAACGGCAGGACGCTGGAGATCGTCAGCGTGCTGGACAACATGGTGAAGGGGGCCTCCGGGCAGGCCGTGCAGAACATGAACCTGATGTACGGCTTTGACGAGCGGACGGCCCTGGACTTCATCCCCGCCGCGTTCTAGGCGGACCCGCTGCAAGGCAGACGGGACCCACGGCAGAGCGGGGCGCCTCATTCAGGTGGGGCGGCCTCATTCAGGCGGGACCGGGGCGGACACATACCGCCCGGCCCTGATTTTTCCACCGGTCCGAGGCGAACGGGCAAAAAAAAAGCCCCCGGACGGGGGCTTTCCTCAGCTCCAAGGCTTAGTAGGACTTGGAGTCGTGCGGCCTTGAAGAAGGACGAGTCTTCTTCTGCAGCTTGCGCTGAATGGCCTTGTTCTTGCGGTTGAGGATCGTGGAGGGCTTCTCGTAATACTCGCGCCGCTTGTACTCGCGGATAATACCCTCTTTCTCTACCATCCTCTTGAAGCGCTTGATAGCCTTCTCAAGGTTCTCACCGTCTTCGACGTAAATGCTTGCCAACTAAATTCACCATCCTCACCGGCGGCAGTTCCGCAGGAGGCCAAATTCTGCCATATATCGGCAGAAAAGTCAAGTGGTGCCGCCTGACACGCCCGCGCAAGCAAGCAGCTCACTGTACTTTTCGCCCGAGCCGTGCTATCCTGTCAGCCATAATGAACATCTGCCTTTTTAGCCCGGAGGAAGTCGCACGGCCGCTAGACCTGCGCGACGAGCGGGCACAGCACATACTCAAGGTCCTGCACAAGGGGGTCGGAGACAGCTTTTCCGCCGGGGTCATCGGCGGCGGGGCGGGCCAGGCCCGGATTGAGCGCATAGAGGAGCAGGAGCTTACCGCGCCCAACGGCAAGAGCTATTCGGGAGGAAGCATGACCTTCACCTTCCAGAGCGAAAGCGACGGCAAGCCCCTCTACCCCCTCATAATGCTGATCGGCTTTCCCCGCCCCATCCAGCTCAAGCGACTGCTGCGCGACATGGCCGGACTGGGGGTCTGCGCGGTCTACCTGTGCGGCACCGACCTGGTGGAAAAGTCCTACCTCAAGTCCACGCTCTGCGATGAAGAGGAGTGCCGCAGGATGCTGCTGGAAGGCACGGTGCAGGCGGCCAGCACCCACGTGCCCGCCGTCAAGATCTTCCCCGACCTGGCCGCCGCCCTCGCCCAGGTCACCCAGGACACGGCCCAGCCCGCCGCAAGCAGCCCCCTGCCCGCCACAAGCAGCAGCCCCCAGCCCGCCGCAAGCAGCCCCCTGCCCGCCACAAGCAGCCCCCTGCCCGGGCTAGAAGCCAACATAGCCGCAACCGCACGGACGCTCCGGCTCGCAATGGACAACGTGCGTCCCGAAGGGAGCCTTTCGATTTTCCTTGAGAAGGAGGCCGCCGCCCTGCGCACGGAGGGAAGCATTGCGGTCTCGGCGATAGGCAGCGAGCGGGGGTGGAGCGACCGGGAGCGGGAACTGCTGGAGCAGGGGGGATTCCATCTGCTGGGGATGGGGAAGCGGGTCCTGAGGACGGAGAGCGCGGCGACGGTCTCGGCGAGCCTTATCCTTTCGGCGATGGGCAAACTCTAGGGCCGCGGGGCCTTGCCAGCTCGGGCCGCCCGGGAAACATTTCTCCCGGCCGCAGAATTCAGCCGCAGGGCCCTGCCCGCCCGGAACGCAGAGGCCGCCTCTAAGCCGGCGGCCCTATCCGCCCAAACCGGCGGCGAATGTGGGAGCCGCCTCCCCCGCCCTGCTAGCTTATATCCAGCAGGCGGCGCTTGAGCTCCTTGGAGTTCAGCGGCTTGGTCAGGTAGTCGTCCACGCCCGCCTCGTAGGCCTTCTGCCGGGCGTCCTCGAACGCATCGGCGGTCATCGCGATGATCGGCACGGACTTGGCGTCCTCCCGCTTGAGCGCGCGAATCCGCCGGGTGGCCTCGTAGCCGTCCATGAAGGGCATCTGTATGTCCATGAGGATAACCGAGTACTCCTTGGGCTTGGAGAAGGCGAACATCTCCACCGCCTCCTTGCCGTTCTCCGCATGGTCGGCCTCGCAGCCGAACATCTCCAGGAAGGTCATCGCTATGTCCACGTTTATGGGGTTGTCCTCCGCCAGCAGCACCTTGCCGGGCAGGCTCACCTTGGCAATCTCGTTGTTCTGCCCGTCGCCGACATCTTTCTCGGAAGCCTTGGCCATCTCCTCGTCGGTCAGGAACCCGCAGGGAATCTCGACATTTATCCTGGTGCCCAGGCCCAGCTCGCTGTCCACCGACAGCTTGCCGCCCATCAGGTCCACCATGCGCTTGACGATCGCAAGGCCCAGGCCCGTGCCGGTGATTCCCTTGGGCCGCTGGCTGTTGTCGTACTCCTGGGAGAACTCCTCGAACATGTGCCGCTGGAAGTCCGCGCTCATGCCGATTCCCGTGTCGCTCACCTCGTAGGCGAGGATGAACTTGCCCCCCTCGGTCCAGTGGCTCTTGGAGGTGTAGCTCACGTCCCCGCATTCCGGCGTGTACTTGACGGCATTGGAAAGGAGGTTCAGCGTTATCTGGTTCAGGCGGATCCGGTCTATGATGACCGACCCTCCGAATCCCCCCTCGTGGGCATTGACCTTCCAGTGCAGGCCCTTTTCGGTGCACATGGGCTCTATGATGTTCTTGATGTTGTCGATGTACTCCTGGTAGGAGTAGGGCTCCGGGTTCAGCTTTATCTGCCCCTTGTCCACCTTGGAGATGTCCAGCACGTCGTTGATGAGCGAGAGCAGGAACTTGTTGCTCGTCTCTATCTGCTCCAGGTCGTGACGCAGTTTTTCCTTGTCGTCCATGTCCTTCTTGGCGAACTGGGTCAGGTTCTGGATGGCCCCGATGGGCGTGCGTATATCGTGGCTTATGCGGGAGACGAACTCGCTCTTGGCCCTGTTCGCGCACTCCGCCTTGACGAGGGCGTCCTTCATGGCCTCCTTCTGCGCCATCTCCTTCTCGCTCTGCCGCGTCACGTCCGAGACGCAGAGGATGATTCCCGAATGGGCCTCGTCCATGTAGAAGAAGCGCATCATCTTGTAGGTCTTGTTCAGGCTGCCGTCGTCCCTCATCTCCAGGTAGGGCGTCCGGTAGGAGTACAGGTCCTGGGTCTCCAGCTCCTTCCGCACCGTCGCCAGGCTCGTCGCCTCGATGAATCCGGCCTGGTCCAGCTCCGGTATGTAGCGGACGGCCTCTATGTTCCGGATGTAGTCGTCGTAGGCCATGCCGCTGTCCGAGATTATCTCCCGCTTCACGATGAAGTTGCGGAAGGTGCTGTCCGGCAGGTCTATGATTCCGATCTTCTCATAGACGGAGTTGATGATGCTGCCGATGAGCAGCTGCTCGTTCTTCTGCTTGGAGATGTTGTAGGCATAGAAGAACATCTCGATGTGGCTGGTGTCGGGGGACTCGAAGAGCTTGGCCACGGCCTGCGCCCAGGACAGCTGGGAGCCGATCTTTCCGACCTTATAGTCGTAGGTGAAGGTCCGCGTGCCCATCGTGTAGTTCTTGAGCATCTTCTCGCGGTCCAGCACGTCCCCGGCGGCCTTGCCGTTCTCTATGAGGTAGGTCATCCCCTGGCCGTTCTCGGTCACCTCGGAGTAGCGGGCGCCTATCATGGACTGCACGTAGGGCTTCGCGTCCAAGATCTCGTCGGTCGTGAGGTCAACGCGGACACGGAGCACCATGTCCTGCCCCTGGTAGGACGAGAAGAAGGCCCGCTCCTGGTTGTAGCCGTCCCGCTTGGCGCTGTCCTCCGTCAGGTCCTGCGCCGAACCGTAGGCCTTGAGCGGCTTGCCGTAGTCGTCGCAGATGACCAGGTAGTTCACCCGCAGGGTATGGACCTGGAAGTCCGCGTCGGTCTTGAAGTGGATCTGGGCGCTGACGTTCCTGTTTCCCCGGCGGATGTTGGAAAACATGTCGTCCAGGATCTGCGTGTCGCCCTCCGAACAGTGCTCCCGGGCAAACTGGATCAGGCTGGGAATCTCGCGCGGAACCTTGAGCATCTCGCTCACCCTCTTGGTGTAGGGGTTGTCGCTCAGCCGCGCGCTGCCGTCGGTCAGGTTCAGCTCCCAGAGGAAAAGCTCCGCGCTTTCCACCGCCGCCTCGTAGCTGTTGCGGAGCACCCGCTCGTTCTGCTCGGACAGGCGGAGCTGCTGGGTCTGCCGCTTGAGGGCGACGTTCTTCTGCACCACGCCGGCCGCCAGCAAGTCCAGCATGGCCAGAATCAGCGCCAGCAGGAAGCTGCCCGCTATGTAGAGGGTCACCGACTCCTTGGCGATCCAGCCTTCCAGCGGCTCCAGGTAGAGGCACCAGTCCTTGCCCCCGTACTTGAACACCTTCTTTTCGGGCGACTCGAAGGTTCCGATGACGCTGTCAAAGATGATGTCGTTGGAGCGGTCCTGAATCCATATCTGGTAGGAGTAGCCCAGGTCGTTCAGCTTCTTTATGCCGGCGGTCTTGAAGAACTGGCTCAGGTCCACGACCACGTTGGAAAAGCCCCAGAAGACATCCTTGCCGCCCTCGTCCTTAAGGAAGCAGGGGACGCGCAGGATAAGGCAGCTCCCCCCGTGCTTCATCGTGTAGGGGCCGCTCAGGACCGGCACGCCCTCGTCGCGCGAGAGGACCGAGTCCTCCTTCCGGGAGTCCTGGGTAAAGGAGTCGAAGCCTATGTCGCCGCTGCCCTCAGGCAGGCACATCTCCGTGATTCCGTCCGGGGCAAGCTGGAGGCTTGCGATTCCATAGATGTTCTGGAGGAAGTTCTCCGCGATGGGCTCCACGCCCTCGTAACGACCGTCATGGGACACCACGTACTCACCGATGTTCCGGGCCGTCAGCATGTAGTTGGAGTAGACGTTCTGCATGCGGCCGACCGTGTTTTCCGCGACAAAGCTGGCCCGTTCCCGCTTCCTGCCTTCCACACCGGTCATGAGGCTGTAGCCCACGAAAAGCAGGACCGCAAGGACCGTCAGGAAAAGGAGTACGAAACGAATTGTATTCCTGTTAGAGTTCCGCATCTGCTATTATTCCGTCAATCTCCGCATCGGATGTCTGGTTGTCGTCCTCGATGAGGCGCATGAATATCGTCTGGAGGGTCCGGGACCGCTTGGTCGGGTCGCTGATGGACTGCCGCACGGCCCGGCGTATCTCCTCCATGTGCTCGTTTATCTCGCTGATGTTCTGCGGCAGGGCGCCTTCGATCAGGGTCTTGATGAACTGGGAGACATGGGGGCTCTTTCCACTGGAGGATATGCCGCACACCACGTCGCCCCGCTTGATTATGGCGGGGAAGATGAAGTCGCAGCGCGAGCGGCTGGAGATGTCCTCCACCAGGACGTTCTTCTCACGGTAGTATTCGT
>CAMJAJ010000058.1 GCA_946403565.1 uncultured Treponema sp.
GAATCTACGGCGGGGACCGGTGCGGTCTCCGCTGTCCATAACGAAGACAGTTTCAAATGCAGTCTGCGGACTTCAGTCCGCTTGGATTTTTGAAACTGCCACAACCATCAGTCTGGGGGTGTGGGAACGGTATCCGGGAGGGGCCGCCCCCATACCCCCTCTTTTTTTGCGTGGAGGAAAACCATGTTGCAAGCCATTACCAGCATCAACAATGCCGTGAACGGCGTGGTCTGGGGCTCATTCGGAATCGCGTTGCTGCTTGCGGCGGGAATAGTGATGACCTGCGTAAACCGCGCTTTCCAGTTCACGCACTTCATCTTCTGGATCAAACGGACCGTCGGCGCGATATTCAGCGACCGGCGGATCACCGCGCATACCGGGAGGGAGAACAAGGCGATTTCCCAGTTCCAGAGCCTGTGCACGGCGATGGCCGCGACAATCGGCACGGGAAACATCGTCGGTGTCGCGACGGCAATCATCCTTGGCGGTCCCGGCGCAATCTTCTGGATGTGGGTCATGGCCCTCTTCGGCATGATGACCAACTATTCCGAGAACGTGCTCGGCATCTACTTCCGACGCAAGGGCGAGAGCGGCGAGTGGCGTGGCGGGGCCATGTACTACCTGAAGGACGGATTCGGCGCATACGCCGGCCTGAAGCAGATCGGCTCGGTGATGGCCGTCCTGTTCAGCGCGTTCTGCCTGCTCGCCAGCTTCGGAATCGGCAACATGAGCCAGGTCAACTCCATCGCAGGCAACATGCAGAGCGCCTTCTCCATCCCGCCGTTCGTGACGGGCATCGTGCTGGTCATCATCGCGGCGGCTATCATCCTGGGCGGCCTGAAGCGGGTCGCCGGTGTCGCGGAAAAGCTCGTCCCCTTCATGGCGATCCTGTACGTCGCCTTTGCGCTGGTCGTCATCATCGCGCACGCGGCCGCCATTCCGGCCGTCCTCTCCGCAATCTTCAAGGGTGCCTTCGCGGCAAAGTCCGCGGGCGGCGGAATCGTCGGTTACGGAATCAAGAGCGCCATAACCTGGGGATTCAAGCGCGGCGCCTTCAGCAATGAGGCGGGTCTCGGTTCGTCGGTCATGGTCCACTCGAGCTCCAACGTGAAGGAGCCCGTCCAGCAGGGCATGTGGGGTATATTCGAGGTGTTCGCCGACACGATAATCGTCTGCACCATCACCGCCCTGGTCGTGCTTTCAAGCGGCCTGGTGGACCTGGAGACGGGAGCCATGCTCACGGAGAACGCGGGCGCGGGCCTGGTCGGCGAGGCCTTCTCCACGGTGTTCGGCCCGGCCGGCCCCAAGTTCATCGCCATCGCGATCCTCCTCTTCGCGTTCTCCACCACGCTGGGCTGGAGCCACTACGGGGCAACCGCATGGCAGTACCTGTTCGGCGAGAAGAGCAGCTTCATCTACAAGGGCCTGTTCGTCTGCATGATCTTCTTCGGCTGCACGATGAGCCTTTCGCTCGCCTGGGACCTGAGCGACACCTTCAATGGCCTGATGATGATTCCGAACCTCATCGGCGTGCTGTCGCTCGGCCCCCTCGTGGGCAAAATCACCGGAAACTACATTGACCGCGAGATGCGCGGGAAGGATGTGGAGCCGATGCTGTCCGCGTTCGGGGACGGCGGGGAACCGAAGGAGTAGGAAGCCAAGGGGCGGGACGCGGTCGCAGACAGGGCACCGAAAAAGGGCAGACAGCAGGCAGCCTTGCCCCCCCCCCGCCGGACGGGGCGAATCTGCCCCCGTACCCCGCAAACCCGTCCGCCCTGATGCAGATACATGCAGGCGACGGAAAGCCCACGCGGGATAATGCAGTTTTGCCGAGCCTTGCCCCCCTGTTACCCCGCCCCCGCCATATTTGTTCTATAGGCATGAAACGTACGAATGCATGTGCCGTCCTTTGCGCCTGCTGCATCGGACTTTTTTTTATGCCCGTATCCTGCGCCACGAACAGGAACGCGTCCGAAGGTGAAAGCGCGGAGGCCGGCATGCCGCTCGGCAGGTCCAAGGACCCGAGCAAGCCTGAATACACCTCCAACACCCTGCTGATAAGCCTGAAGGAAGGGACCTACGAGGAGGACGTATACGCGCTCGCCGGAAAATACGGGATGGAGGTCATGTACCTGTACCAGAACTTCAACATGTGCGCGACCAAGCTGTCACGCGACTACAGCGACGCGGAGTTCGCCACGCTCATACGGCAGCTGGAGAAGGAGCCGATCGTGCTGGCTGCGGACCGCGACGCGATAATGCACCTGTATTGATCCGACCCGGGGGCTAGTGATTCGGCGCCGACGTCAGGGTCTGATGATCCGTGCCGGGGGCAATTCCCCACAATCTGCGCCACGGGGTTGGGTGATTCGAACGGGGATTAATGCTTCAACGCCTGGCGTCGGGGCTAGTGATTCGGAACCCGTGGGGGGCAATGCCGACGGCCGTCAGCGGGCCTCGGCGTGATGGATTCGCTTCTGCGCGTACATCTTCTTGTCCGCGATGGCAAGCAGGTTCTTGAGGGTCTTTTGGTCCTTGCTGTAGCGGGCATAGCCGATGCTGAGCGCGATCGTATAGGGAAGCTCCTTCTGCGCGCACTTCCTGGCGACGGCCTCGCTGAGCTGGGTGCAGAAGCAGTCGGCCTCCTCGTCGCACCCGAACATGCCGCCCAGCACGAACTCGTCCCCGCCAAAACGGCAGAGCATGCAGCGGTCCGGATTCTTGGCGCAGGCCTCACGCAGGGCCTCCGCCGTGATGAAGAGCGCGTTGTCCCCCTCGTTGTGCCCGTAGGTATCGTTTATCGACTTGAACCTGTCCAGGTCGGCCATGAACAGGTACAGGCCCTCCTCTCCTTCGGTCTCCCGCTGGTTGATCGCCTGAATCTGCCGTATGAAGAAACGCTCGCCTTGCTTCCGGTTGTTCACCCCAGTCAGGGTATCCATGGATATCTGCTCGCGGATCTGCATGACGAAGAAGAGGAGCACGGAGATGGACGTACCCAGCGTGACGGAAGGCAGGCTGACGAAGAAGGCGCGGACCAGGCCGCCCAGCAGGATAGGCAGCCCGTAGAAGGCGACCAGCAGGCAGAGTTCCTTGTAGGCCTCGTTCTCCGGACGGAAGGCAAGCATCGTCGCCCGGACGGAGGCAAGCAGGAGGTCGCCCATGATGACCACCATGAAGGGGACGTACATGAAGCCCCGGATGAGTTCGCCCTGCTCGTCTATGCTGAAAAGCCAGCCGGTCAGGGGAGTCGTGACGGCGAGGACGATCATGGCCCAGAAGGGGATGAAGGGCAGCCGCTTGTCGAACTTGGTCGGATGAACCATCTCCAGACAGCCGTTGAGCATCAGGAACATGGAGAAGGAACAGACGTTGATGGCGATGTACAGGAAGACGTTGCTGACCATGCGCAGGAGCTGCGTCTTGGGCAGGACGTCCCAGTACACGAGCCCCCAGAAGATGTCCACCAGGCAGAAGGCCGTCAGCGAGAGCATGAGGTTTATCAGCCTGAGGCGGTATTTGTTCCGGTCCGCGTCTATCAGCGTCGTGAACAGGAGTATGACCATGATGATGATGCAGAACTCGTCCAGGAGAGAATAGTAGAATGCCGATACTCGTCCCACCATGCCCACTTTGCTACCTGGCCCCCCACTCCTCGTAGTACGCGTCCAGCTCCTTCTTGATGGAGTCGGTTATGACGCCGTCCTTGCCCGGCGCATACAGGTACGCGACAACCTCCTGCATGGAGACGATGGCGCGGGCGGGAAAGCCGTAGCGCTCGCTGATGGAATCCAGCGCGCTCTTTTCCGTGTCCAGCCCCTTCTCCATCCGGTTCAGGCTGACCATCTCGCCGACGATCGTGATGTCGTCCTTGTGCTCCACCTGGGCCAGAATGACCGGCACGGTCTCATCGATGGACTTGCCGGAGGTGGTCACGTCCTCTATGATCACGACGCGGTCCCCCTTGCGGATCTCGCTGCCCAGGAGCAGGCCCTTGTCCGCCCCGTGGTCCTTGGCCTCCTTGCGGTTGGAACAGTAGCGGATCTCCTTTCCGAACAGGCGGCCGTAGGCGATCACCGTGGCGACGGCGAGGGGAATGCCCTTGTAGGCCGGGCCGAACAGGACGTCGAAATCATCGCCGAATTCCGCATGGATGGCCTGGGCGTAGAACTCGCCAAGGCGCGAAAGCTGGCTGCCCGTGACGTACGCGCCCGCATTCATGAAGAAGGGGGACTTGCGTCCGCTTTTGAGCGTGAACGAGCCGAACTTGAGGACCCGGCTTTCCACCATGAAGTCAATGAAGTCTTCCTTATACTGTTCCATCCTGTTCATTATACAGAAGTTCATTTGAAAAGTCCATGCGATTGCAGCGAAAGACGCCCAAAAGAGGCATATTTCCGAGTAAAAAGCTCTGTAAATGCTGGCGGAAGCCCCGGAGATATGCTATACTTGGAAGCTACCGGCCCTTTCCGCGACGGTTGCGGTTTCACACGAGGCGGTTTCAGGCGTCCTGCCGGACAGCGTTTGGACAGACCCAAGCCAGCCCTCGGCACAGACGGAAAGGCACGGAAGGAGTAAACACATGGACGAGATTTATGAGTTCATCAAGAAATGCGGGACCTACTACCTTGCGACGGTCGATGAAGGACAGCCCAGGAACAGGCCCTTCGGCACGATAAACATCTTCGAAGGCAAGCTCTACATCCAGACGGGCAAGGGCAAGGACGTGTCCAAGCAGATCCAGAAGAACCCCAAGGTGGAGCTGTGCTGCTTCAACGGGGCGGAGTGGCTGCGCCTTTCCGGCGAACTTGTGCGCGACGACCGGCGCGAGCCCAAGGCCGACATGCTGGAGCACTACCCCGACCTCAAGCGGATGTATTCCGCGGATGACGACAACACCGAGGTGCTGTACTTCAAGAACGCGACGGCAACCATCTCCAGTTTCGCCGCAGCGCCGAAGGTCATCACGTTCTAGACCCCACAGCCGGGGCAGGTAGCCGTAGCAAAGGCAAACCAGACTGCACCCCACCCACGGCCGGCAGGATTACATTCCAACCGGCCGCAGCCGGGGCAATCACGCCGGCGGCGGACAGCCGCTGTCAAGGCAGGCAGCCTAGCCACGGCCGGCGGACAGAGCCGCCCGACTAGCTGACGAAGCTGTAGCCAGCCTTCTCGACGGCCGCCTTTATCTTGTCGTCGCTGACGGGCTTGCTGCACGTGATGACGACCTCGCCCTTCTCGTGGCTTGCAGTCGCCTCGGTGATTCCGCCGACCTTCTCCAGCGCCTCCTTGACGTGCTGCTCACACTTGCAGCACATGAGGCCCTCGACCTTGAGCGTCCGCTCGGTAAGCGTACCGTCGGCCTCGCCCTGTTTCTTTCCAAATCCGAACATCGCGTGTTCCTCCCTGACGCCTGCATTATAGCGAGATCTCGCCTTCCTGTCACGCCTTCCGCTCCGTATGTCCACGAGGTTCAGGCGGAGGGCGTTCATGCATACGGTGAAACTGGACAGGCTCATCGCCGCCGCCCCGAACATGGGGTTCATCTTCAGGCCGAAGGCCCTGTACCAGACCCCGGCGGCCACGGGAATCAGGATGATGTTGTAGAAGAAGGCCCAGAAGAGGTTCTCGTGGATGTTGGCGAGCGCGGCCCGCCCCAGGCGGATCGTCGCGGCGACATCAGACAGGGAGCCGCCCATCAGCACCACGTCGGCGGAATCGATGGCCACGTCCGTCCCCGCCCCGATCGCAATGCCCAGGTCGGCACGGACCAGGGCGGGCGCGTCGTTGATGCCGTCGCCGACCATGGCGGCCTTGTCCTTCCGCTGGAGCTTCCGGATGGCCTCCTCCTTGCCGCCGGGCAGGACCCCGGCCACGATCTCGTCCACCCCCGCCTCCTTCCCGATGGCGCGGGCGGTCAGCTCGTTGTCGCCCGTCAGCATGACCACGCGGAGGCCGAGCGCCTTCAGCGAACGCACCGCCCGCGCGCTGTCTTCCTTCATCGTGTCGGCGACGGCAAGCATGCCCAGCAGCCTGCCCCCGCTGGCGAAGAGCAGGGGCGTCTTTCCTTCCCCGGCAAGTTTCGCCGCCCCCTCACGCAGTTCCGCAGGAAGGTCGACCTGCCCCGAAACATAGGCAAGGCTGCCGCCCAGAAGTTCCTCTCCCGCCGGAGTGCGCGCGCACAGCCCGTGGCCGCTCAGGGCGGAAAAGTCCGTGACCTCCCCTGCCGCCATGCCCTTCTCGCCGCAGTAGTCCAGCACCGCCTTCGCCAGCGGGTGCTCGCTCTTGGCCTCCAGGTCGAGCGCGGCCTGGAGCAGCTCGCCCTCCCCCACCCCGGCGGCAGGCAGCACGTCCGTCAGCCGCGGGGTCCCGTTCGTGATCGTGCCGGTCTTGTCCAGCGCGACCGCCCGGATGCGGGCGGCCTCCTCCAGCGCGGCGGAGCTCTTGAACAGGATTCCGTTCTTCGCACCCACCCCGCTCGCGACCATTATGGCGACCGGCGTGGCAAGGCCCAGGGCGCAGGGGCAGGAGACAACCAGCACCGAGATGGCCCGCCCCAGGGCAAAGGAGGCCCCCGCCCCGGAAAGCATCCAGACGGCGAAGGTGACGGCGGAGATGGCGATGACGGAAGGGACGAACACGCCGCTCACCCTGTCGGCCACCCGCGCGATGGGGGCCTTGGTCGCGGCGGCCTCGCTGACCAGCGCGATTATCTGGGAAAGGGTGGTGTCGTTTCCGACCCGGGTGGCCCGGCACTTAAGGAAGCCGCTCCTGTTCACGGTTGCCGCGCTCACCTGGCTCCCGGCCTCCTTGTCCACGGGGATGCTCTCGCCGGTCAGGGCGGACTCGTCCACGGCGGAGCTTCCTTCCAGAACGATGCCGTCGACGGGTATGCTGGATCCGGGCCGCACGACGAAGACATCCCCGACCGCGACCTGGGAAACCGGAAGCTCTACCTCCTCCCCGTCCCTGACCAGCACCGCCATCTTGGGGGAAAGCCGCATCAGGGCCTTGAGCGCGTCGGTCGTCCTGCCCTTGCTCAGCGACTCCAGCAGCTTGCCCAGGGTTATGAGCGTGACGATCATCGCCGCGCTCTCGAAGTAGAGGTCGTGCATCAAGGAGGCGGGGGAAGTGCCGGTCACGCCGGCGGAATGTCCGGCGGCCAGTCCCATGCCCTGCGCGGCC
>CAMJAJ010000059.1 GCA_946403565.1 uncultured Treponema sp.
TTTTGCTTCGTGCGATTTTGATTGAAAAATCCCCGCCCTATGGTATACTGAGTGTATGCATTTCAAAAGCAACCCGTCCGAATCCATACGCCTCCGCACCAAGCTCCTGGCGGCCGCCCTGCTCCTGCTGGCCCTGGCCGCGGCAGGCGGCTTCATCCTGAGCCGGACGGGGCACAAGGGCAGGCCCTTCCCGGACCCCAAGCGGAGCATACGGCTCGTCGTGCCCTTCGCCCAGGACGGGAAGACGGACATCATGTTCCGCCGCCTTGCGGACAACATGCAGAAGAACGGCGTGAACATAGAGGTCCTGAACGTGACAGGAAACGGAGGGGTGGCCGGGATAGAGTTCGTGCTGGAGGCGGAGCCCGACGGCTACACGCTGCTGGCTTCCACCGCCGCGACGATAACCGCGACCCTCGCCGGCCAGACGGAAGGCTACAGGAAGCTTCAGACGGTCGCGGGTCTGAACATCGACCCCTTCATGCTGGTCACGAAGAAAAACAGGTTCAAGGATTTCCAGGACCTTCTGGACTATGCCGCGTCCAACGAAATCGCAATCGTGACGGCGGGCAAGGGAAGCCTTGGCTACCGGATTGCCGAAAAGCTCACGGAAAAGCTCGGTCCCGGCTTCAAGAACGGCATACTGGAGACGGACGGGGGCACGGGCGAGATGGACGCCGTACAGTCGGGACTGGCGGACGTGGGCATCATAACCCAGTTTGAAGCGCTTTCCAATCCATACATGGAGCCGCTCGTCATACTGACCGGGGGACACAGCCAGGAGACGCTCTTCCTGGACATCCCGACCATCAGGGAACAGGGCATAGAGCTGGACATCCCCTGCGCAGCCTTCTGTTCCATAATGGTGAGGAACGACGTCCCTCAGAACGTCGTCGTCCAGCTGGAGTCGCTTGTGGAGGCCGCCTACTACACCGAGGACTTCCAGCAGTTCCAGGAGAGCCACGCGCTCATCAAGCTCTTTCTGCCCTTAGGCGATGGAGACAACTTCCTGCAGGACTACGCCCAGCTGTATGCAAAATAAAAAAGGCCCCGCTGAGGGGCCTTTCTTTTACCCCGCGGAGGGGTCATTCGTCCCACCGAGGAGCCGTATGCGATGCCGGGGAGGGGCCGCTAGGCCTCTGTCGGGGCGTCATCGGTCAGATACCTGACGAAGGCGTCGTAGATTTCCTGCGTGAAGTGCGTGCCGATGTTCGTGGCGAGGATCTGCAGGGCCTGATTGCGCTCCAGCGCCTTGCGGTAGGAGCGGTCGGAGGTCAGCGCGTCATAGATGTCGGCGCAGCTTATGATCATGGACTCCACAGGTATCTTGTCGCCCGCGACGTGGTGGTAGCCCTTCCCGTCCAAGGTCTCGTGGTGGTACAGGACGAACTCCTTCACCTCCTTGAAGTAGGGGTTGGGGGCGAGGATCCGGTAGCCCACGTCCGTATGGTTCATGATGGTCTTGAACTCCTCGTCGGATAGCTTGCCGGGCTTGTTGATGATCGCATCCTCGATTCCAATCTTACCTATGTCATGCAGCTGGGCGCCGTACCTGAGCAGCTTGAGCGCGTCGTCGCCAAAGCCCAGCTTCTTGCCGATCGCCACGCTGTAGTCGGCGACACGGTCGGAATGGCCCTTGGTATACTTGTCCTTGGACTCCAGCGCCTGGGTGAGCCCCTTCACGAAGAGCATCTGGGACTCCTCCAGCCGCCGGTGGAGCATGCGGTTGAGCGTCTCCACGGCAAAGAAGGAGGAGGCAATCTGCATCATGTACAGGTGCTCCAGGCTGAACGTCTCCTTGTTGCGGCCCTTGCGCCGGGAGATGGTGATGACCCCCAGCCGCTCCTGGTCCGTACCGAAGGGGACGCTGATTATGGAATCGTCCAGGAAGGACTCCTCCTTCATCGTCGAATAGGTGGGGTGCGTCTTCCGGTCGGGGACAAAGATGGGGTTCCAGGTCTGCCAGATCTGGCCCGAGATTCCCTCGCCGACCCGGAGGTTCGGGACCTTGTCCTCGTCCACCTTGTAGTAGGCGAAGGGCGAAAGGCTCTTGGCGACATCGATGTAGCGGTAGGCGACCGCCTTGGTAAAGGAGATCTGCTTCTGGAGGTCGTCAAAGAGGCTGTCGTTCACGTCGTCCAGCTTCTTGTGCTTCTGCAGGACAAAAGGATACTCCACGATCCGGAGCAGGTCCTTCTGCCCCCGCATCACGACCGAGACCGCGTACAGGTTTATCTGTATCTTGGCGGACAGGCGGTTGAGCATGGCCTTGTTGTCCTCCGTCAGGATGTCCGTCTCGGAGGGCTCCTTGCCGCAGATCAGCAGGAAGGCTATCATGTCAAAGCCGTGGACAACCGGAACCAGATAGCGGCCCCCGTACAGGTTCCTCATGACGTCGCTTATCATGGGGTCGTCAATCTGGAAGTCGGAGAACATCTTGTCCACAGAGATGAGCTCCGTCACCATGGACAGGCAGCCGATGAAGATGGAGTCATCCAGGAACGAGAATATGCCCTCGCGGTCAATCTCCTTGTAATCATGGGAATCGGTGGAATGGAAGAAGAGGTGCACCTTGCAGGATGGAATCTCGTTCTCCACGAACTTCACGATGGACTGCACCAGGCCTACCGCCGTGGTCCAGTTGTCAAGGGCATCCATATTGAAGGACTCGTTGACGGTAGATAAATTGAGCACGTCATCCACTCCTACTGTTTCCAGCTGATCGACCTGTTGTTTCTTCTTTTTGGGCATACGCAACACAACCTTTTTACGATATCTTGATTTTCGGCAGATATCGGGAAATTAAACAGGGCTTTCGCGCCCGGCGGGTCGGCAGTAAACAGGGTCGGTAGGGTGACAGCAGAACCAGAGGCGGCAGCAGGATGGGGTCAGCGGGACGGCAGTAGAATCAGGAGGGCAGGATCAGGAGGGCAGGATCAGGCCGGCCCCTTCCGCAGGACCACCAGGTTGCGCTCGTGGTCCTCCAGGAATGGAACGGTCAGGCAGATCTTCTCGTAGGAGGGAACCAGGTCCTTCACGGCATCCATCTCGGCGGCAATCTTCTCGGACCGGGCCTTGTAGGCGGCGATGAAGCCCCCCTTCTTTACGAGGGAAAGCAGGGTACCGGTCGTCTTGTGGTCAAAGGGGTGGAAGGCGCGGAACAGGGCCAGGTCAAAGCTTTCGGGCGCGACCTTCTCCGCCTGCGCCGTCAGGATGGAGACGTTCTGCAGGGAAAGATTCCGGCGCACGCCGTCCAGAAAGGCGGACCGCTTCTCCATCCGCTCCACGAGGGTAAAGGAGTAGCCGTCCAGCATGATTGCAAGCGGAATGCCCGGGCAGCCTCCCCCGCTCCCAATGTCCGCCAGGGCCGGCGGTTTTGTCGGGGCGGCGTCCGCAAGGCCGCGTATGTGCTCCAGGGCAGCCAGGCTGTCCAGGATGTGGTTCACGGCCATCTCGTCCTCGTCCTTCGCCTTCATCAGGTTGTAGCCCCGGTTGAATTCCAGGACCATGCGGGCGTAGCTCCGGAGCTGGTCAAGCTGCCGGTCAGAGGCGGAAAGGCCGAGCCTTTCTATTCCTGCGGAAAGCCTGTCCTCCACGTGGACTCCTATTCCCGCAGGTCGATCAGAAGCTCCAGCCGCCAGTCGGGGTCCTCCGTCCTCATGGAGACCAGGTTGCCCGTGCGGGAAGCCATCATATTGGAGCGCTTGGAAAGCTGATAGACGAACGAATTGGGATTGTAGCTGTCCTGCGTCACGGCGGTGGCGGCATCGTACTCGCTGAAGGAGGAGGAGTCCTGCCTGGTCTTGAAGAGGATGTGGAAGGTCTCGCTCCTGGTCTGCCCGTCGCTCACGTAGCGCCGGTCGCCGGTCACCAGGAAGGTGCCGTCGTCCTGCACGTCGGAGATGTAGACCGTCCGGCAGGTGCGGAGGACGTTGTAGCCGTTGACCGCGAAGCGGAGGAGCCGGGACCGGCCCTTCGCAGGGCTGGCGGTGGACGCCTTTCCCGTGGCGGGGGCAGCCGCTTCCGCGGAGGACTCCTGCTCGTCAGAGACCAAGGTCGCCCGGGGGGAAGCAGCGGAGGCAGGGCGGGAGCCGTTCTCCTTGAGCTCCTCCATCTTCTCCAGCACGCGGTTCAGGAGGCGGTTGGTCTCCTCCGTCCGGTCAACAGCCGTGGAGCTGGCGGCGGAATAGGAATACAGGGACGAACCGTAGCCTTCGGAAAGGATTCCCGAAAGGCCGCCCAGCAGTCCAAGGGAGTCCATCGTCTCCATGTCGCGGGCGGAAATGCTTTTCTGCAGGGTCCGGGACAGCGACTGCACGGAGGAAACCTCCGCCGCGGCGGGGGCAGTCCCGCCGGACTGGGAGGAAGCCGCCGCAGAGGGGCTTCCCGCCGCCTTGCTGGAAGAGCCGCTCCGTCCCGACATGAAGGGGCTGGGAGTGGCCGACGGCGTATAAAAGCCCGTCCCCAGGGAAGGAGACTCTATCGTCGGCATGGTCATGTCCCACATGCTGCCTTCCGCCACGGCGGCAGAAGCAATCAGGACTGAAAAAACAAAACAGGGTAACACATTATAAGCTCGCAAGGCTTTCCTCCACATATTCAAGCCGGGCGGTCAGCTCGCTGATCGTCCTGGTCAGCCGCGCCCGCTCCTTCTCTAGCTTTTCCTTCGGATCTATCTCCTTGGATTTCCGCTTCATCATTGAAATGACCGTGTCGGGGCTCTTCCCCGACTTGATCGCGGCCGTCAGCTTGGCCCGTTCATCGGCCTTGCTACTCCCGGCGACAATCTTCATGTTCTCAAAGCCCATGTCCGCATCCTCGTCCCGCAGGGTACTCACCTTCTGCACGGACCGTGCGGTGTTGCGGGGCAGCTGCAGGACACGGTCCACGTAGTCCTCGTAGCGGATGTTGGCCTGCTCGCACAGGGTCTGGGCCTTCACGAGCGCCCGGCCGAATTCAATCATCAGGTGCCCGTTCGGGGCTATGTATTTTTCCCGAATCTCCTTCGTCAGCGCCTCCAGCTCGGGAGAATCCGACAGGGATATGCTGTAGTAGCCCTTCTCCTCCGCGACCTCAAGGAGGGAGGAGAATTTGGCCCAGAAGTACCGGGTGTGGCAGCGCATCTGGTGCGGCGGCTCCTTGCCCCCGTTGGCCGCAATCTGCTCCTCGTTTATCAGGTGGTGGGCATACTCGTGGACCGCGGTATAGACAAGCTGGTTGTCGGTCTTGAAATTCTTGTTGTGAAGGATTATTTCCCGCGTGTCTGGTTTATAGAGGCCGTTCACCCGCTTGCTTTCCTTACCCGACTGTACGACGGAAAAATCAAGCTTGGACTCCTGGATGTCCAGGAGCATGTCCTTTATCTTCTCATTGTCCACGATGGTTTCAGTATACCATAAGGGCGGACGCTAGGCAAGGCTGGCATCCGCCCTTTCAGGTGAATTTTCGCTTAAAAAACGATCCGCATGCTGAGCGCGGCCGACGGAATCTTCGTGTGGAAGTCAAAGTCGCCGCTCGCCGTCAGGTTGAAGTGCCCGATGTCCAGGCCGACACCGCCGTACAGCTGGGGCCGTATGCTTTCGGTGAACTTGCAGTTGGAACCGCCCGAGAACTCGGTCGGCAGGATTCCCCACTGCTGGGCCATGTTGATGTAGCTGGACTCGCCGGTGTAGATCTCGTTCCAGTTGACGTCGATGTTCCAGTCGGAGCTGGCCTGGGTAAGGGCCGCCCGCGCCCCGATGAACGGAACCAGGACGGCGACCTGGATGGAATACTGCGCGTCGATCTTGAAGGTGGCGGCCTTGTAGGTGAGGGAGGCCGACGCATCGTCGTCCGTTATGGCGATGCCGCCCTTGGAATAGTAGAAGCCGGCCCCCAGCGCCAGAATCGAATTGAGCGGGCCCTGCTTTATCAGCGGATAGCGGACGTCAAAACCAAAGTTGTAGAACTCCATGGAGAAGCTGTTGAAGACATCCGAAACCCCGGAAATCTTCCTCGTGTCCAGCAGGGAGAAGGTAGCGCCGATGTCCACGGGGAAGACAGGCAGGCTCACCCGTGCGTCGAGGGTCACGGTGGGGAACGGAAGGGAGCTGGGGATGCCTTTCGTCTTTATGCCCAGGCTTTCGGCGGCATCGAGCAGGCTCGTGATGTTCATGAAGGAGATGCCGGTGTTCAGGCCGCCGCCGATGTGGAGCATCTGGCCCAGCCAGGCCTTGGCCCACACGTTCTGCACCATCTGGGAATCCGGCACGACGTCCACGATGGAATCGCAGAGCTTGTTCAGGCTGTCCTCGGCATCCGTGATGGGGCTGGTCGTGTTGAGTCCGTAGGACCCCAGCTTGGCGTAGGAAGAATTCACCTGGGCGGAAACGTCCCGGATGGTCTGGGCGCTAACGTTGTTGGAGACCAAGGCGTTTTCAACCGCCTCATAGTTGTCGTTGATGACCTGTACGATTTCAGCGGGCAGATTGACGGTAACCCTGGTTCCTGTACAGTCAATGAGCGTCACCGGATCTGCGTAGGCAAAAGCGGCCAGCAGGGCCGCGAACACAAGGACTACATACTTCCGTATCCTCATAGCCTTCCTCCTTCCCATCTCCACAGGGATAACAAAAATTATATACCCTGCGGACGAAAAAAGCAATAGAACCTGTTTCAAAAGTCGGTCGCTTCTGGAAGGGACTCAATAGAAAAGAAAGTGTCCAGAAAACAAAAAAGGAGGCCCGTAGGCCTCCCTTTCTTGCTATGTCCGCAGATTAGTTGCAGCAGGTGCAGGTCTGCACATAGCTTGAGCTGGTGTAGCTGGAAGCCGCCGGAGCACCGGCTGTGTAGCTCGTGCTGTTGTAGGTGGAAGTCTGGGTGCTTCCATTGACAGCGCTCGTGCTGCTCTGGCTGGCAGCGACCGGGGCACCGCGAACCGCACTCGTGCTCTCCACGACAGCAGCCTTGGAGGCTCCCGCGACGTGGCTCGTGCTCTCCACGACAGCAGCCTTGGAGGCTCCCGCGACGTGGCTCGTGCTCTCCACGACAGCAGCCTTGGAGGCTCCCGTCACGAAGCTCGCACTCTCCACGATGGCAGCCTTGGAGGCTCCCGCGACGTGGCTCGTGCTCTCCACGACAGCAGCCTTGGAGGCTCCCGCGACGTGGCTCGTGCTCT